>JAQVJB010000076.1 GCA_028695395.1 Actinomycetota bacterium
CAACAATATTGCAGCCTTCTTTGGCAAGTTCAGTGCTGATTCCTTTTCCAATACCTCTTCCTCCACCTGTTACCAGTGCCCATTTATCTTTTAGTTTCATAAAAACTCCAAAATATTTAATTTTTATTTAATTATTTTATTATATCAGTAATATTTTTTCAGATATTTCTAATTTGAATGCTTGCTTTCAAGATATACCTGCTTTTTAATTCACTCTGATATTGCATAATTTAATCATGATAAACATCACTATAACTAAAAAAGATATCTGACTGCGGCAAATGACGAGCTTAAAAATAATTAAGCAGCATAAAACCAAAGATTTATGCAATCTATTTGAATGAAAGATTGACAGACTTATTAAATGTTTATGGAAATTCTTATTGATAAAAACTCATTTGCCTTCAGCAACCGGCTAAAAAAATGAGACCGCTTTTAAAACGGTCCCATTTAAAATATTTAACTTATTACTTTTCTATATTCAAAAAATTTTTTAGAAAATAAAAAAATTAGATATGTGTTTTAAAAAATTATCTTCATCTTGGCTTTCAGTGTGGAACTTATCCGTTATCTCTTTCAGCTGCTTCAAGCATTTTTTTGGCAAGTCTTAATTCAGTTTTTCTTTTTATCTCTTCATTATAGACTCTAAGCTCTGCAACAAGCTTATTATATCTTGTAATATAAATCGTATCCCCAAGATTTTCCGTAAGATATTTGGTGAGATTAATCCTCAGGTCATTTGTATCGATCCTTAATACATTATCTCCTAATCTTTCATTATTATCCATTTTTCCTCCTCTTTATATAAGCTTGAGACTTATTTTCTTATACAAATTAAAATATCACATTTATATTAATATTATAATTAATAATATATTGATTTTTATATTAAAACTAATTTATACATATTGCAATTATAAATAAAGAAAATATGAAAATATTAATAAATAATTTATTAGAAACAAATATTAAATTATTATTTTGGCGGGAAAATTCTTATTATGGTTTTATGTATATTTTCTTATATCGGCAGCTTTCATGCTTTTCTTTTTATTTTGCCATAGACATATCCAAACGCCTTTGCGATATCAATAAAAATAAGCATGAAAGGAGCAAGCAAGATGGAAGAAATTTTTAGCATTGTTCTTTTAAGCGGACTCTTCATATGCAACCAGGTATCTTTAAGCCTTAAAAGAGGCTTGTATATATAAAAGATTATAAGCGGTATAAAGAGAATTGAAACCCACGGGCTGACAAAAATTGATAAAATGATTAAGGCGATAAATATAAAAAAAGATAAAAATCTTATCAAATGCCTGTATGTATACATTCTTCCGATCGCATCCCCTTTTGAATAACGGAAAAACTGCTTAAAAATCGATACAAGGTTTTCCCTCATTCTCCAGTAAACTACCGCTTCAGGATTGAAAGCTATTTTAAACCCTTTGCATACAAGACTAAAATTAAACTTCATATCCTCACCGTAATCAAGATGCTGCGGATATCCTCCGACTTCCTGCCATGCGCTTTTCAAAAAGCTTATATTCCTCGATGACGGCATAAACCTTTCAGGATCTATTTCTTTTACTCCGGGCATTATGCACATTTCAAGCAGTTTTTCTAAAAAAGTAAGGGCTACAGGATGTGAATAACCGCCCGCAACATCAAACTGCTTTTTATCATTAAAATAAAATTTGCTTATTTCATATAACCAGTCTTTGTCAAGACTGCATCCACCGTCGCTGCAGCATATTATTTCATTTGACGCATGACTGATTGCAATATTCCTTCCTTCCGCTATTTTTGAACCGGGAGAGCTGAACAGGCATAGTCTTAGCTTAGATTCCTTATTTACTCTGTTCTTTTCTTTATGGCCTGACTTTTCTTTTACTGAAAGAAAAATATCTTTAATGATTTCCTCATTTTTTACCTGCATGTAATCGCTATGTTCTCTGCTATTTTCAATAACTGTAAAGTTAATTCCTGCTTTTTCTGAAAAAAAATCATCTATAACCTTGAGCGTATTATCTGAAGAGCCGCCATCTACAATAATTATTTCTCCCGGAAGACAGTTTTGTTCAAGAAGGCTTTTCATAAAATTAATTATCGATTTTTCCTCATTAAAAATCGTACTGATAAAAGTGATTTTATCTAATACCTGCCGGCTCTTATTTTCCATTTTTATAAACCTGAAAAATATAATTTTATGACTTTAAAATAATTAAATGATTTTATAATATTTTTTCTTCTATAGGTAAAAAGATAGAATAAAAAAAATATAAAAGCTCTTTTTACCATCCCGCAGAAATAAAAAAAACTGATAATACGGGCATGCATTTTTGAATGATTTTTTTCAAAATACAATTTTCTGCTTTTCCATACACTTTTTTCTCTTTTAGTAAAATCCCTTAAAGCTATTGCGCTGTCAAGATGAGTTATTACAAAATCCGGAAAATAATAGTTCTTAAACCCTCTTTTTTTTAACCTGAGACATAAGTCAGTATCTTCGCTGTACATAAAATAATCTTCATCAAACCCGTTTAAACTAAAAAATAATTCTTTTTTTATAAGTAAAAAAGCGCCGCTTACCCAATCCACTTCTTTTATTGATTCATGGTCCCACCAGGTCATAAAATAAGAGGCAAAAATCTTTGATTTCTTAAAGAGGCCTGCCAGTAGAAAACTTTCATAGAATTGCCTGGCAATAGTCGGAAATGTCCTGCAGCTGTACTGAAGACTTCCATCATTATTTAAAGTCCTGGCTCCTACTGCTCCCATCATGCCGTCTTTATCAGCTTTATTTTTCACAAATGATAATAAGATGCCCAGGTCCCTGCTTTCTATTACCGTATCAGGGTTAAGAAAGATAAGATATTCAGATTCTGCTTGTCTTGCTGCTTCATTTGAGGCATGGCAAAACCCTGTATTTCTTTCAGATTCAATAAGCCGCAGATTATTTGAATCAAAGCATTTTTTCCTTAAGAACTCTGCGCTTCCGTCTGTTGAAGCATTATCAAAAAAAATCGCTTCCCAAACATCGTCCTGTTTGTCATATTCATTTATTGATTCTTTTTTGGCACTGACCATATATAATTCCTGAAGGCTGCCTATCAGCCCTTTCAGGAATTCGATGCCATTATAATTTACAATTATGAAACTGAATATTTTCATAGAGTTAAACCATGCATGATAAAAAAATCATTCTTTTTTTATTCTTTCTACAGCTCCTGAAATGATTTTTAAAAGGTTTTCTTCAAAATTTTTATTTGAATACCTTTGAGAATCTTCTCTTGCCTTAAACTTTATTTTCTCAATATCCTTATAATTTCTTATAACATTAATAGTTTTCTTTTTTAAGCCGGCAATATCCTCGAACTTGAATCCATTTACTGATTCTTCGATTATCTCTTTCTGCCCTCCCTTGTTTATTACTATCGGTATGCACCCTGCTGACATCGCTTCTACGGTAGTAATGCCGAAATGCTCAAATTTTGCCGGGTTTTTATTCTCATCTTCATTCAGCCCGGAAGCATGCCAGAAAATCATTGCTTTTGAAAATAAATTCTTAAGATCTTCCCAAGAAATATTTGTCATTATTTCAATAGGATATCCCTGAGATATCTCCCTTATCTTTTTGACATATTCAATATGCTTTTCCCTGTTTTCAAGCCCCCCTGCAAGAATCAGCCTGTATCCCTCCGTCTCATCAGGGTTGCTTTTTATCATATCAATAAATGCCCGGGCAAGCTCATATTGTTTCTTATTATGATGTTCGGGGAAAAACCTTCCTACGCTTAAAATTATTTTTTCTTTTGACCCTATCTCAAAACTGTCAGTATCAACCGGAGGGAAAAGTATTCTGCTTTCTTTTTTCCAGTACTTTTTTATCCAATATTTTGAGTAATCAGATATTGACAAGATTTCATTATAACTTTCCAGAAATTTAAAGCCCGATGGATATGTAATAAGAAACATGGGAATAAATCCAAGTATTTTAAAAAAAATCTTCTTGGGCAGGCTGATAGCAGTCTCATCGTATAAGACAACCCCGAGCTTTCTTGAATCTTGTTTATTATCGTTCTGCACGGAAGGCACAAAAACATCGGAACTGATTTTAATATAGCTTACTTCCCCGGCCTGAACGGGTATTTCAATGCTCTTTTTCTGGCCAGAATCAAGTTTATCGCTCACATTAAAAGAAGGTTTTCCAGAAAATGAGGATGGGTAAACTGATATTTTGACATTCATTGTTTCCAGATGAGTATCTTCAGGGTTTTTAATACCCAGCCTTAAAAATAAATCAGGTTTTTTTTCAGTGCTTTCTAAAAGATGGTCATTATTTAAAACATATCGGCTCCTGTCTGCCTTAATTACAATTTCGCCAGTACTCCAGCTTCCTCTTTTAAGCATAAATCTCTTGAGCTCATAAATTCCTTCTGTAATTTCGATTTTATCTGGAGATTTAAAAAATTTTTCTGATTTTTTATAAAGCCATTTTGCCGGTTTTCTAAAGAAAAATAGTAAAAAACGATGTATAAATCTGAAATCGGAATCAAACGGAGTCGGAAAATAGCAGACATATATATTATGCTTTGCTTTTGCTGTAAAGGCGCTCAGATATGTCGCATTTATAAATACATCATAATCGCCCGTAATATTTTGGGAATAATCATCAGAAATAAAAGGAAGTATTTTTAAATTGACTCTTGAGAGGTCCAGATTCAGTCTTTCGGATACTTCTGATAAATCGCTGTAAAGGTCAGTAATCAAATCAACCTTATAGATATCTTTTTTTGAAAGCACCTCTGCCATTTTACAACTATATCTTTCTCCTCCGCCAAGAGTTGAAAGATATCTGTCAAAAATCCCAATTTTTATCATTTTACAATAACCATTCTTTTTAAATCAGTTTTTAAACCCAAGCTTAAATTTTGATTCCCGATATTGATATCCAATAATAATTGATATTGATATCCAATAATATTGATATCCAATAATAATAAAAAAAAGAAAAATTAAAAATCATTTAACCACTTTATTATTTCATCATCCTTTAGTTTTGCATCTCTCCGGATTTTTATTCTTTCAGGCAGCTTTTGAAAAAGAAGGATAAAAAATTCAAAAAATACCTTTATTCTTATAGGGATGTCTATCCTTGAAACAGGCCTTCTTCTTATTTTTAAAATTATAGCATGGCCAAGGTTAATGAATGCCGATGCTGCAAAAGATAAATAATTTTTTAAAAATGCCCCAAACCATGCACATTTGTATATCATTAAAAGCCTGTTCCGCAATACATGGTAGGTGAAACCATATGACCATTCTGTTCCGGAACCGCAGTGAAAATGCCGGAGTACGGAATCTGTACAGATATAATTCCTGTAACCGGAAAGTTTCAGTCGCCAGAAGAAATCTATATCTTCATAATATGTAAAAAATTTTTTATCAAAAAATCCGATTTTATCAAGTAAGCATTTTCTGCATAAAAACCCTGTTCCGGGAATGGCAAATACCTCTTTTATATTATTTAAATCCGGTGATGATTTATTTTCTTCTTCATTTCTTTTATCAGATATTTTATCAAATTTTTCATATCCTATTTCTTTTGCATAGAATTTTCTATTTAGCATGCTGCCCATACTGTTGATAATAAATCGGGGAGACGGCAGGTCATTTTTGTCAAGATCAATTGTTATCTCTTCGCTTCTGTTTTCAATTCTTCCTGAAAAAACAATCTCATCTGCAATTTTTATATTTATAGTTTCACCAATAGGTAATTCAGATATATGAATCTTAACTTTTATTTTTAAATTATTATCAGGAACAGGGATTGCTATTAAGGATTTTCTTCTGATTCTATATATAATATCCCCGCTATTATTCTTGCCCGCAGGAACTACCCCATCAAGATATTTAATGCTCCTTTGCAAAAGCAGGCTGTCTTTTTCATTTTTAAAAACTTCCTTATTTTCCTTTTTGTGCTCTTCCGGAAAGGCATCAGCAATACTGTTTAGTTCAATGCTGTTTATCTCAGCGTAAAAAATATCATTATCTTTGCTGTTTTCATTATCTTTATTATTCTCATTGTCTTTGCTGTTTCCATAGGCTTTGTTATCCTCGCTATCTCTGTTGTCCTCATCAGTTTTGCTAAAAAAAATACTTAGAGGATAATAACGATAATAAAAGAATATCTTTGAACCTATCGCTCCAACCTTGCACTCTGCTCCTTTAAAATCTTCAAGCTCTCTTTCTTTAAATAATAATGTCTCTACCATTGCCAGCAGCCACTTGTGCTCTGCAACACAATCATTATTGATAATTGCAATCAATTCTCCGTCTGCCTGACTTAAACCTATGTTATTGCCTTCTGCAAACCCGGTATTATCATCGCATGCAATTATTTTTACTAAAGGAAAATTTTTTCGGGTAAAATTTATTGAACCGTCAGTAGAAGCATTATCAACCATTATTATCTGAATTTTATCTTTTGGATAATCCAGGCTGTTAAGTGATTCAAACAGGTTTTTAAGATAAATCTCTCCGTTATAATTTACTGTTATAACTGAAACAGAAGGTAAAGAATTTATGTCCAATTAATACCTTTCGGAAAAATTTCCTAAAGTTTTCTTGCCAGAAAATATCTGCTGGTAAACTGAAGGCCGAGCAACTTATCAATATTCTCAAAATCTCTTCTGATAAGGCCGGCTTTATCTTCTATGCCGGCTTTTTCTTCACTGCTGCTTTTTAATCCTGAAATTATTTGTTTCATCTCGTTCATATCATAACCAAGATTCTTTATTTCAAACACAAGCTGCTTAAATATATTAAAATATATAAGAATAAGCCTTTCCCTGTTTTTTCTGTTAATCTCATTCATTTCAGCATTTATCTGCTGATGTATATTATTATTAATAGATTTCATTACTTCATTAAAGCTTTTTCTTACATTTTCAAAATAAAGGCTCGTAAGCGAATAAAAATATTTTTTTAACTTTCCTTTAATTGATTTATCTTTATTTAATTCTTCAGAACTCAGAATATCGAATTTGCTTAAAAGCTTTAAACTTCTAAAATTATTCTGCTTGAATTTTATCTCAAATAGTTCGAACAATTCATTTTTACCAAAAAGGTCGCCGATTTCAGAATATGATTTTGCAAGTTCCGACTCTTCATCAAATTTTTCATAATTTCCTTTTTCAATTATGTCAAAACCTGCATTCTTTAAGATATATTCAACTGTAAAATTGTCTATCGTTTCACTGTTGTCAAACGATTTTCCGCTAATATTTACAAGATGGCTCAATCCCTTTTTCTCTGGAATAGAGAAAAATAATATTCCATCATTTTTCAGCCTCATATTTATTATATTTATGATGTCATAAAAATTTTTAGAAGTGAGGCTTTGGAAAGCATTGTTTACTATTACAGTATCGAAACTGGTTCTTTTCAATATTGCACTCTTTATGCTGCCTATTATTTCCTGATAATGGTCCTCCATTTTATTTTTCCGGGATTCTGTGTCCGTTTCAATAAAAAAGACTTTGCCGAGTTCATTCTCTCCGATGTATTGTAAATCTCTGTTTTTATTATCCGTTATAAATAAAGCACTTGTAATGCCTTCAATATTGTTTTTTACAAGATTTACCATTTTTTTATTCTGCATCTCTAAAATCTTAATGAGGTTTTTCTTGTCTGATGCAGGTTCGGATTTTACGCAATAATCAACAAGAGGTTTCGCGATATTCTGCCACGAATATTTAGGTGCAATTTTATTCAGATTTCTCTTATATATCTCCCTTAAACTTTTATTGGAAAGAATACTGTCAAGAACGCGCGCCAGGTTCTGGGCATTCTCATATTTAACTACCTCTCCGATATTTTCTTCCTTGACCAGTTTTGCAATTGAATCTCCCTCGGTAGAAATTATCGGCAGCCTTGCCCATATATAATCCATCACTCTTGTCCTGTATGAAAACTCTGTTTCAATTCTTTTCTGATGAATAGATATGCCTACATCTGCTTCCAGAAGAAAATTCTGCCTTAATTCATATGGAGTCCATTCGTTAAAAAAGACATACTCATCAAGCAAGTCAAGCTCTTTGCTTAAATTGATTGCCTCTATGCATTTCTGCATTTCAGGAAGCTTGGGGTCTGGATGCTTTATGCCTATAAATACAAGCTTTATATCATTTCTGTGCCTTGAAAGTTCCCAGACTGATTTTATAGCTGTGAGAGGATCAAGCCAGTTCCATATGCCGCCTCCCCAGAGTACTATTTTGTCTTCAACATTTATCTTTGGGAATACAGTCCTTATCATTTCCCTATTGTGTTCCGGAATATTTGCTGGTATTCCGAAAGGAACAACATCAATAAGTTTTCTGAATGAAGCGTCATTATCATAGTTATACGGATTTATTCTTCCAAGAGCAGTCAGCATGCCTATCCAGTAATCTCTTTGCTTTTCGCTTGCGCAGATAAAAAAATCACCGATTGATAGCTGGATATTAAGAATATTCAAATTGTTTTTATCAATCCTGACTCTTTCTGCCTCATTTTCATCCCTGTACATTTCAAGGCTTTCAAGGTTAAAAGGATTATACAGGTCTACGACTATTCTGCCTTTAAAATTTCTTATATATGGAAAGTAATAAAGCAAATGCCCCTGTATGAAGATAGTTTCTGAAGATTCTATTGATTTCTGTATGGATTTATAATTATTTAAATCATAAGTAATGGATTTAAAAGGGGTTTCTATGTCTATTTTATTGGGAGCAGCCAAGGTTACATCGCAGGCTGATGAAAGTATTTTGGATAATTCATAAAATCTGATTCCCGGACCAGCCATATTCTGTCCGATATAATCATAGCTTATAACCAGAACTTTTTTCTTCCCGATTATGTTTTCAGAAATTACCTCGTTTTCCATAGAAACTCCTGTAATTGAATATTTAAAACTTAATAATAGAATAAATTAAGATTAATTAAAATGATTAAATATTTTTTAATTAACCGGTAAAGATTTTAAAAATTTTCTTATTTTATATATTCTTAATGAATTTCTGATTTTTAACAATAGATTAGGCATGCAAAAAAGAATATTAATCAGATATGCTTTTACAAGTGGAATCATCTGATCACGTGTCGCTCCAGTCTTAAGCCATTTTACTTCCCGGAAGAAAAATATCTTAAATATGTCCATGCAGCCTGAATTTATTACTGCACATCTTATACGGTTTTTATGATAGTAGTAATAAAAATTTTTTGAGAATTTCCTGCTTGAAGCGCCTTCAAAATGCCTTACAAATGCAGAAGGCTCTAATGCAACCTTAAAACCTGCTCTTTTTATCTTAAGGCAGTAATCAAGCTCCTCAAAATATGCAGGCCTGTAGCCACTGTCAAATCCTCCAATTTTTTCAAATAAATAAAAAGGAGTAATAAAAAAAGCACC
>JAQVJB010000077.1 GCA_028695395.1 Actinomycetota bacterium
CAGTATGCACTTTAGCTCCGAGAAGCTCCATCCTGAAGACATTTAATGCCTGGCGTTCTGTGTCTTCCTTACCCATAAATATTTCACATTCCATATCCATCAGGGCAGCTGCAGTTGCAGTTGCAACACCATGCTGGCCAGCTCCTGTTTCTGCAATAACTCTTTTCTTTCTCATTTTTTTGGCAAGAAGAACCTGGCCTAGGACATTGTTTATTTTATGCGAACCAGTATGATTAAGATCCTCTCGTTTAAGATATATCTTTGCCCCGGCAAGGTCACAAGTCATCTTTTCAGCATAATACAGTATTGATGGCCTGCCTGCGTAATTCTTCAGGAGATAATCCAGCTCATTCTGGAAATCTGCATCATTTTTATAGAATTCATAGGCTTCTTCCAATTCCTGGACAGCTTTCATCAATGTCTCAGGCATATACTGCCCGCCGTATTCTCCGAATCTTCCTTTTTTAATCATATAACACTACTCTCTTATATATAATTTCAAATTTATATTTAAACTTTTAAAGATATTAAAAAGACAAAAGCACCCCGAAAACAAAAAACCTCCTGCCTTTACATCACAATATACCCGCCAAAACTTATTAATATAAGATTTGAAAGGTTAACGATGTAGAGACGAGAGGTAATGATTTCCCGCGGTGCCACTCTACTTCACTGCTTACAAGCAGTGCTCTTATCAGGTACTGTCATACCCTATCCTATGGTAACGGAGGAAGCCGTTCTGGTCTACTTTCCTGTTCAATCACTCCAAGTAGATTTCCGGAGTTCTACCAGACATCTCGCAGGTCCATTCAGACACCAGCTGCGCAGCCACATTCCCACCATCAGTGACTCTCTTTATGCCGCTTAATGCTTACTATTCCTGTTCAAAGACTTTAAAGATATTTTAAAGAGCAACATTCCCTGATAAATATTTTTATCAGGATGAAGATATTATCACAACAAAAATAAATGTCAAGGGTCCGCCCTCTTTACATTTCCAGGCTGTTAATTTAAGTAGTATAATCTTCTTATTTAAATTATTAGCTAATTTTTGGTTTTATATGTAAACGGGGGAAAAAATGACTTCTATGATTGAATCAGTTTTAGGTATGTTAACAGGTGATATCCTGGGCAATGTTAGCAAACAGATAGGAATGCCAGAAGAAAAGACACAGCAGGTACTGCCTGATGTAATTGCATTAATCACATCCGCACTTGCAAAGAATTCTTCTAACAAGAGAGGCGCACAGGCATTATCGAAAGCACTTGCTAAAGATCATGATGGGTCTTTGCTGAACAATATTATCGATTATATCGGTAATTATATGAACGGAGATGGAGATGGTATATTAAAGCATGTCCTTGGCGGAAACAGAACTGCAGCTGAAAGCGTCATAAGTAAAAAAACAGGTATTGATACGGGGACAATTGGAAATCTTTTAACAATGGTAGCTCCGCTAATTATGGGAATACTTGGAAAAACACAAAAACAACAGGGATTTGATTTTGGAGGGCTAGCCGATATTCTTAAAAGCGAACAGAAACAGGCAAAAGAAATAGTGCCTGAAGCGGAAGAGGTATTAAAGAAAAAGCCAAAGGCTAATATCCCTATAAAGAATAAGTCTTTGCAGAAGAAAAAACCTGTTATTACTGATATCAGGGATGCGAAAGTGCCTCAGGATGTTTTTGATTTCGCTGAAGCAAAATTAAAATCAAGTCCTGATAAATACAAAAACGTGGACTTGAGATGCCAGTTTGATATAACAGGAAAAAATGGCGGTAAATGGTATGTGCTCGCTAATGATAAAAAGAAAATAATTTCAAAAGGAATAATGGAAAATCCCATTAGTACTGTAATAATTAGCGATGATGATTTTATCAAAATGGTCCGGGGAGAATTAAATGCGCCAATGGCTGTCCTGACCGGAAAAGTTAAAATTACAGGTGACATGAATCATATAGTAAAACTGGTTGAAACTTTATTAAATAGAGACGTATAATTTGGTTCAGATTATAATTATTATAAAATGTAGCAATAAGATAATATTTAAGGAAAATACCCGATATAAAATTAATTATGAATTAATAATAAATAATTAAGTTTAAAACAAAGTTTTTTAACCAAATTACCAGTCATCATAATAAGGGATATTTGATTATGGAGCTATTTAATATTTTTTCAGCATTCGGACTATCAGCAAGTGCGGGACTTAATGCTTATATCCCACTGCTTGTTGTTTCTCTTCTTGCAAAATACACTACTCTTATAAAACTTGGTTCTCCATGGGATGCAATGACTTCATGGTGGGTAATCGGAGTGCTTATATTCCTTACTATAATAGAAGTGCTTGCAGATAAAATACCTGCTATAAATCATATTAATGATACTATCCAAAGCTTTATAAGACCAACAGCAGGAGCAATTGTTTTTGCTGCCAGTGCATCCAATATAAGCCAGGTGAACCCGATACTTGCAATTGTTGCTGGATTGTTTATAGCTGGCAGTGTCAGCGCTGTCAAATCACTGGCAGTCCGCCCCACTGTAACTGCCACAACCGGTGGAGCAGCTAATCTGCCTGTCAGTTTCGCAGAAGATGTAACTTCAACTTCAGTATCTATTCTTTCAGTAATTTTACCTGTTGTTGCAGTTGTACTGTTCTTAATTATAGCTGCGATAGTAATAACAATAATAGTAAAAAGAAAAAGAAATAAAAAAAGATTTCTTTTCTGGAAAAAACTACTTGATAAAAGCAAAGATAAAACTAATCTTTTTTCAGATGTGAAACCTTTAAAATCTGCAAAGCTTTCCACTAAGCCAGATAAGAAGGGTTTAATATATTCTTTTATCATTAATCAAAAATTCGGAGCTGTCGAACTTTTTATTGAAGAATCCAATCCATATGTTGAATCAAACAAAAACATCCATGGTATTTTAAAAGCTGAGAAAGACAGTATTGAAAAAGAATTTGGTGACAGCCTGGAATGGGAACATTATGAAAAAAGAAAAGCAACAATAATAAGAAAGAAGTATTCCGTATCAAATTTAAAAAAATCAGCCACATGGGACGAATTGCAGGACCAGATGATAAATGGCATGATTAAGCTTGAAAAAGCAATCACGGAAATGTATAATTTGGCAAATTAAGCCCGGTTCTAATATTTTTATAATTGATTTAAAAAAAATAAATTTTTTATAGCCGGGTAATTAAATAATTAAAATTGAATATATATTAATAAAGAAAAATGCCTGAAAAAATAAAAAAAATTGACCTGGAAAAATACTCCTCAGCCATTACCTTGTCTGACATGGAAATATTTATATTCCCGGAACTTTTATACAGTCTTGTGCTGGCAAATATAATGTCTCCTGTAATCTGGAGATGGAAAGATGATCCCTGGTTTAAAGATATAAATAATATGTCTCCTTATAAAAAAATATTGAGACTTAAGCAATTTATCATGGATAATTTTGATTTTAATCTTGACCTGGAAACATGGGGACTTACAACAAAAGAAAAGGAGATATCCAGATTCAGCCCCTTTATGGATGAAAAAATGATAAGCAAGAGCAATGCACTTTTTGGTTACGAGGGCGATAAATATTATTTTGATGTAGACATAAGAAAACATTTTGGAATAGATAAATATAATTCTAATGTCATTCCCTACTGGAAAACTGAAACAGTTGAGGCAATGCAGGCTTTTAAATACAAGGATAACTATGAAAAAGGCGCAGGTGAATGCGTATCAATAGCTACCTTGTATTCTGCTGCACTATTTATTATTTGTAAAATACCTTTGGAAGATATATTTCTAATGGCAACTCCTCTTCATTCCCAGAATTTTATTGATTTGAAAGAAGGAATTTTAACAAACAACAGAAGGCTTGTGACAAAAAACATGTGGTTTAATGGAACTAAACTAACCTTTAAAGCACAAAGAGCCATGAGGAATGAGCAGATTACAATTGTTTCCCATGCTTCGGGGTATATACACACAATTTATCCTGAAGCAAGTATTGATATTAAAGCTTATGACAGGTTTGAGCACAAACTTAAAAAGTTCCTGGCAACTGATATTAATTTTGAGATTTTGTGTAATTTCTTAAGACAGGAGACAAGATTCCAGAAATGTTTCCAAATTAAGCATTTTCATAATGGCAAGTATAGATTCATCGAAGCAGAAAAGGCCTATGAATACGAAAATACAAGTTCCTCCAGGCTGAACGAACATACTATGGATAAGCTCCTTCTTGAAATCGATTCGTTTGATTTTCATTCTGAACCTATTGAAGACAGGATATATCTTGATAATTTTTATGAATTTTTTAAAAAGCATAAAATTGATTTCAGGGATAGGAAGAATATAGATAAACTTATTAATGAATTACAATGTCCTCATATAGAAAAAAGTGATATTTTTGGTGCTCTTTTTGAGTTTTGTCACTTAGAGCCAAGGCTTCCCGCAAAAGATAAGACTTTTATAAAATCAGAAGCAATTGCCATAACAAAAGATATGAAAAGAGATGATATTATTGATTATCTTGAATCCTTGAGAGGTAAAAATACAACAACAGATCTTGCTTTTTATGCTTATAGAGATTTTTCAAGAACAGATTGGGCACCTTTCACAAAAGCAGCTGTTGAAAGAAATCCGGTTTCAATTGAGGGAGCCAGGGAATATAAAGATGATGAAATAATAAAGATTATAGAAAAAATGCCGGATGAGTCTATATATGACGGCAAAAGAGTTGCCCAACCTGATGAAGTCTGGAATTATGGCAGAGGCGACGGATTGGAAAAAGCTATATGTCTTCTTAATATTCTTAAAAATAGGAATAATTATGAACTTATTGAAATTAATATAGATAAAAACACTGTAAATCTTATTCTAGACAACTTAAGAATTACTTTTATTTCCAAGAAAAACATCAGTGGAAAAATGTCTTTTCCTTTTTAAGATAAACTTAATATTATCAAAATTAGATGTTAAAATTAATAACTATAAAATCATTATTAATATTTAAAAATGATTATTGAAGAGAAAAAATAATTATTTGAAATTGGAATAAAAAGATTGTCAAAAAATGGACAGAAGTAAAATAAATCCGAACATAAAAGATATTGCTAAAATTGCAAATGTTTCAGTTACCACAGTTTCACATGCAATATCCGGGAAAAGGCATGTAAGCGAGAAAACAAAGGAAAAGATTTTTAAAATAATAAAAGAGAACGATTATTCGCCAAATGTTGTTGCCAGAAGTCTTAAAAAAAAAGAAAGCGGTATAATTGGAGTAATTACTCCAGTCTTAAATAATGAATTTTATTCTGAGATAATTGAAGGGATTGAAGAGAGCTTAAGATTAAAAGGATATATGCTCGTAATAAATATTTCACACTTCAATATTACAAAAGAAAAAGAGCATTTTCGAAAGATAGATTCACTTTTTATTGATGGACTTATCCTGGTAGGTGGTTTCACAGAAATATCATACATCGATGAAATAAATAAGAGGAATATACCTGTAGTTTTAGCATTAAGAGAAGATCCGCAAAACAAATACCCTATAGTCAGCATAGATTTTAAGAAGTCCATATCTAATATTACCGATTTTCTATTTAAATCAGGACATGAGAATATTGGATATGCAGGATGGCTTAGAGAAGGAAAAATAACAGATAGAAAAACTCTGGATGGTTACATTGAAAGTGTCAAAAAAAATGGGAAAAAATTTAACAAAAGTCTTTTAATAGCCCATACAGCCTCAGAAGATGATCAAGGTCACAATTTTTATCAGTTTATAGATACCTATTTAAAGCAAAATGGTAATAATAGAAAGCTAAATTTTACAGCACTAGTATGCCAGAATGATTATATTGCAATTGATGCTATTAATGCTCTTAAAAAAAATGGGTTTAATGTGCCTAATGATATCTCTATTACCGGGTTTGGTAATATTGCTAAGTCAAGGTATCATAACCCTTCTTTAACAACAATTGCAATTCCAAGAAAGAAAATAGGCAGATTAAGTGCTGAAGTTTTTATAAAAATAATTAACAAAAATAATATATCTGATTCAGACTTATTATTAGAAACAGAAATAATCCAAAGAGACTCAACCAGACAGTTATAATTACCCATTTACCTTCATTAATTTTCCAGCTATAAAAATTATAAACTTTTATATTAACTTATTGACATTTATATTCCTGATTGTAATAATAATACAAAACGGTTTGCATAATTATTATTATTAATTAATAATTATTATAAATTATTTAATTTATTAAAATAAACAATATTTAAACTAATAATAAAATAAAAAATTATGAAAAATATAAAAAACTCTGTTTTAGTTGAAGAGGATATGAAAATTGACGGTAAGATATTCTCCTTAAAATCTGTTCTTATAGAAGGAGACATTACCGGAGAAATAATTACCGGGGAAAAACTGATAATTAGCAGAGAGGGGAAAATCAGGGGAAATGCAAAAACTGTTGATGCAATAATTAATGGTAAATTCATTGGTAATCTAATTGCATCAGGAACGGTTGATATTTCCCCTACAGGGTTTTTTGAGGGAAATTTAATCATAAAGGCTTCAGATTTTTATATTGAAAACGGCGGCATATTTAAAGGGAAAGTATATAATGCTGAAAATGAAGAGATTTTTAATATAAACAAAGACGAAACACTTTCCAAGCTAAAAATAGATGTTAAAAAAATAGCTTAATCAAAAATATTAATTTTTGTTAATCCTCTATTTTAAAAAATAACCCGCATTGCCAAAAAACTTTATTTGCCATAACATTTAGTAATTAATAATTTTTATAATTTATAAATATATGGACATACTGAGCAAAAAAACCATCTTCTCAAATATTATGAAAATAGTAATATTTTTATTTGTTTTTTGCTTATTTATTTTTATTGCACATAGTAATTATTTATTATTCCATACTCTTGCTGAAATTTTTTTTATAATAGTTAAAATATCAGTATTTATAATTGTATGGAATACACAAAAAAGAACTGAAAGTTATTTCTTATTGTTTATAGGAATTTCTTTTTTATTTACAGGATTAATTGACATATTCCATACGCTTGCTTACCAGGGAATGGGAATCTTAGTGCAAACCAATGTTAATACTTCATCACAATTATGGATTATTGGCCGGCTTATGAGTTCAATATCATTAGTGATAGCCTTCTTTTTTATTAATAAAAAATTTAAAACAATCTTGGTTTTTATTTCTTATTTTATAATAACACTGTTAAGTCTCGTTCTTGTTTTTCATTTCAAAAAATTTCCGGTTACATTTATTGAGGGTTATGGGCTTACAAAATTCAAAATAATAAGTGAATTCGTAATAATTGGTTTTTTTTTAACGGGATTGATACTACTATATTTAAACAGGTCATTTTTCCGAAAAGTTACAATCAGCTTTGTCGCAATTGCGATATTTATTTTTGCGATTGCAGAAATAATGTTTGTCTTATATAACCACCCTTATAGTCTTACTAATATTCTTGGTCATCTTTTCAGGATTCTGGCAATGTTTTTTCTTTACTGGGCAATAATTGATATAGGACTAAGCAAACCATATGAATATTTATACAAGAGATTGATTAAAAATCGAAAATTACTTGGTAAAAAAGCAAAACAATTAAAATCTTCAAACAAAGATTTGGAATCTTTTACATATTCTCTTTCGCACGACTTAAGAAAAGAACTAAGAATAATAGACGGACATAGCGCTATAATGAAATCAAAACTTGGGAAAGACCCAGAACCTTTTGCGGAACATATAGATAAAATAAGGACTTCTGTTTTAAATATATCTGAGATAATAGATAGCTTCATACATATTTATAATATCACACAAAGTAATCTAATGTTCCAGGAAATAAATATTACTGATTTGGCAAGTGAGATTATTGAAAATAAAAAAGAGTTATATAAAGATGTTGTTGCAGATTATAAGGTCGAAGAGAATATTTCAATTTATTCAGATATCGGACTTGTAAAAATATTATTTGAGAATTTAATTGATAACGCATTTAAGTTCTCAAAAAAAGACCAGGGTAATAAAATAGAAGTCGGATCTATAATTGATAGGGAAAGTAAAATAATTTTTGTAAAAGATACTGGTTTAGGGATTGACTTAAAATACCATAAAAAAGTTTTCATGCCATTTGAAGTTTTTACCGATAATACGCCTAATAGTACCGGCATAGGGCTACATATAGTAAAAAAAGTAGTTGATTATTTACAGGGGAAAATCTGGTTTGAATCAGTCAAAGATAAGGGTACAATTTTCTATATTAATATTGATAGGAGTTCTGATGAGAAAAAAAACAATTTTGCTTATTGAAGACGATAAAGAAGATCTGGCTTTTGCCATGAATGCATTTAAAACTAATCAGGCTTTTTTAAACTATCTTATTATTGCATATAACGGCCAGGAAGCCATGAAGCTTTTAATGCTTGATGAAAATGAACAAAAAATAAAACCGAGTTTTTTCCCAGATCTTATTATCCTGGATTTAAAACTTCCGATTATAGGTGGGTTGGAAGTACTGAAAAAAATCAAAAAAAGCAATATTCTAAAAAATATTCCCGTAGTAATCTTTACTTCATCAAATAAGACTGAAGACCTACTTGAAAGCTATAATCTTGGTGCAAACAGCTTTGTAAAAAAACCGATTATTTTTGAAGAATTTATATCTACTCTGGCAAAAATTGTTGACTACTGGCTTGAGGTAAATATAACTGTTGAAACTAATTACTAATTTATGTGTCACAGGGAGTAATCTCA
>JAQVJB010000078.1 GCA_028695395.1 Actinomycetota bacterium
TTCAAGCCTTTTTTCCTCAAAATTAATAAAAGTCTCCCAGCTGTGCCCATAATAAGGCATTGTTATCATTTCTTTTTCTGCGAGGATATGATTATAGACAGCAAATATTGTCGAAGGAGGAGTACAAAGATCTTTCATAGCACAAGATAAAATAGTATGGGATTTAATCCTGTCAGCAAGATTAAGATTGTCAAAATAGCTTAAGGTCTCAAACATTTCCTTCTCTCGTTCCGGAAATTTTTTTATTAAACTCTGAAACTCAAAATAGGTGATATTTGAAAATTCCTCAGCCCACTCAATTGCTCTCTTGTAGTGGCACAAATAAGGCACTTCTGCTATTACAAGTTTCGGTCTGCTATCCAGCGCAGCTGTTGCAAGTGAAAGACCCCCTCCCTGGCTTAAGCCTGTAAGACATAGTCTGCTTATATCTATTTCGTCCCTTTCAGCCAGAAAATTTATAGCTTTTATGCAATCCATATATACAAATCTGTAATAATAATCATCTTTGGAAAAAATACCTTTTGTCATTAATCCTATTGCAGATGGGGGCGGATATGTCCTACCGTCAAAAGATTCTCCATTTTGCCCCCTTATGTCTATTGCAAAAACAGCATATCCCATCAAAAGCCATTTCAGGTAATAATTGATTTTCTGCTTATTATCTCCATATCCATGAAAATAAAGAATTACAGGAAATGGAGGTTTTGTTTTTGGGAGAAGATAATATCCGCAGATTCTTCCAGCTGAAAACCCGTCATAATAAACTTTGAAAGCTTTTATTTCTTCCACAATATAATCAATTGACTCAATATGTTCATTTAAAGGTTCACTGTTTGCGATTTTAAGAGTTTCATTCCAGAAATCATCGAAGTCTTTTTCTTTATATTGCTCGGGTAAATAATCAACTAATTCCTTATAAGACATATCTACTAGCATTGCTGCCTCCGGTTGTTAAATAATAATTTGCTTGATTTTATTTTAAATCAATTAATTAAATTTTTCACAAAGATTTAATACTGCTTTGAATAAAATTTAATGCCTTATAAAGAAAAACATTAAAAAATGACCCGGATAATTCCGGGTCATTTTTAATTGCTTATACTATGTTTTATTTCTTTTACTGACTCGACACCCATGAGAAGAACTGGTTTTTAGATGCCTCATTATAACCAACTGCACTTGCAGAACCGAAACTCTGGGGCCATGAATCAAATCTTTGAATCGAAAAATCTCCAGCCCCCATGGAAGCCAGTGCAGGTAAAATCTGCCTAGCTTGTTCTATAGAAATATTCGTCCAGATAAATCCCGTCAGTTTGTTAAGAAAATCAGGAAGATTTGACAGTTTTACCATATCTTTTTTCTGTTGCATAAGGTTTATAAGAAGCATTGCTGCCTGCATCTCCCTAGAATATGCCCCGCCTCCATAAAGAGATCTTCCATGTCTTGCCCTGCAAAGCGCAAGAGCCTGTTCTCCATTTATGTGATGAGTTCCCTTTGAAAGATAACAGCCTGAAAAAGAATCAGCAATATCTTCCTCAACCGTTACTGTCACTCCACCAAAAAAATCAATAAGCGGTTTAAAGCCATCAAAATCCGTAACTGCATAAAAATCAATAGGGATACCTGTGAAGTTTTCAAATGCAGACTCTGCGAGAGCATTCCCTCCTATTGCATGCGCTCCATTTATTTTCTGTGTCCTATGTCCTGGTATTGCTGCCCATGTGTCTCTGGGTATGGGAACAATAATAGCTTTTCTGGTATCAAGATTTAAATGTACAAAAATATTAATGTCAGTTCTTCCGCTTACCCTTCCTCCTGGTCTGTCAAAAGCACTATCATCACCCCATAATATGAAATTAACTTTATTGCCGGCAACAAATCCGTTATTGCTTCCAAGGCCGCTTTGCTGCCAAGTCAAACCTGAAGTGCTTGATGACGAAGCACCTGCATACGGGACAATTCCATAGTTTGAACAAAGTGATACAAATTCCTGTGACTGAAGAAATCCTTCAAGGACTTTTTCGCGGGATACTCCGGAATTAAGTTTTGCAAGCCAGGTATTATAACCTATATTGTCTGCCTCTCTATTAAAAAAAGCTTTATACATTATTTTAACAAAGGAGCTATTGTCATATTTTTTACCTATAAATTCATTGCTTAAAACTATACCTTTTGCAACATCGGACCCTGTTTTTACTTTATTTACAAGTTGGCTTGTCCATGAATCAAGGCCTGCTGCATCAGGCGCCCTGCCAAGACAGTTTGCATAAAAACTTGTTACAAATGCTCTTACCTGAGAATTTGAATCAGCTCCAAGGCTGGAAGGGATTAAAACAATAGATAGGGCAAGTATTGTCATAAAAACAATCATATACTTAAGCTTGCGACCCATTAATAACTCCTTTCAGTTCCATCTAATTTTATTTTTCTTGATTATATTATTTATTTCAAAACATTGTAACAGAAAATCAGCCGGACACCTAAAATAATATGGGTGAATAATACTCAAAAAAGTTTTTACATTTTACAATTATTAAATAAAAGATTTAATTTTTCCCTGTCATGCATACTGATTCTGGTTAATGCAAAATCATATTTTACAGGATCCTCAGGATTTATTTTTTTAAAACAGTCTGTAATTTCAATTACTGTCTTTATTCCGGCTTGTTTTCTCTTAGTGAAATCAAGCTTGCAGCATATCCTGTACATGTGAGTATCAAGAGGTATCAAAAGTTTTGATTTCTGTATAAAATCCCATCCTCCAGGATCTACATTATCTTTTCTTACCATCCATCTTAAAAATAGGTTGAATCTTTTATACGCACTGCTTCCATCCGGTTTTGAGACAAGGGAATTATAATCATTGCTTATTTCATTACCGATTATTTTTATAAATCTGTTCAACGAATTAAAAATATTTACTTCATTATCATCATAAATACTGCTAAAACATTGCCCTATTGTCTCGTATCTGCCGATTATTCTCTTTAGGGCAACTAATAATAAAATTATTTCATATTCAGTTGTAAACCTGTGAACAAAACCCTTAAATAATCCTTTTAGATCATTTTCATTAAAATAAACAAGGAAATCGTATGGTTTTTCCATTACCTTTAAGATGCTTGTAATGCTTTTTAATATCTGCGCAACTCTTCCATAAGCAAGCAGCGCAGATATTAACCCGACGATTTCCCTGTCTTTTAAATCTTTATAATCATAAAGAAATTCCAAAGGATCAGGATGGACATATTTGATATCATTATAATGTGAATAAATATTTTCCAGCTCTTCTGGTATGCCCATTTAAGATGCTAAGCTTTCCACAATCCATGAAGATTACAATATTCCCTGACAGTAATATTGCCGGTTATGTCTATACAAAATTCCGCTTCCGGTTTTTCGCCAGGTTTCAGGAATTTCCTGTACGCTTTGCCTCCTTCATCAATAATTTCTATCCATTCGATATAATGTTTTTCTTCCATTGGATGTGCAACGCTTCCAACCTTTACGGCAACTTTATTATCATTGATTTCAACAACAGGAACATGTTTTTCCAAAGCCGCATCAATTGTATTTTCTTCATAAAGCTTCATAGGCTGATCGCAGCAAACCAGTTCTCCGACACCTTCATGAAGCATCTCTACTATGTTGCCGCAAACTTCACACTTGTAAATCTGCAATATTTTCGTCATTTTCCCTCCTGGTACTTTTTAATATTTCTTATAAGTAATATTAATTTTTTTATTATTATATTTCAATGAATAAGATTTCTAATAGTTGATAATCTAATCATATCCTGGAAAATAATCGGTCCGGATATTTTCTTTGCTGACACCCTTTTTATAAAATATTTCCTCTATAGCTTTAATCATATTTATAGGCCCTGAAAGATAAATTATTTTATCATTATAATCGTTATATATCTTATCAAGTTCTTCCTCGCATATGGATTCTGGAGCAATAAAATAATATATTCTAAAATTGTTTTTAGAATTTCCTATTTCTTCAAGTTCATTCTTAAAAGCAATATTATTATCTCTGTTTGCATATAATAAATCCGCCTGAAATGATTTTTCTTTATATTGCAAGTCCATCAATATCGACCTTACCGGCGTTATGCCAATTCCTCCGGCAATAAATAAAATTTTTCTACTTAAGTCTTCGACAAGGAATTTACCTTTTGGCTGGGAACATTCAATAATATCCCCCGCTTTTAATTCACTTAATATTTTCTTAAAAGTAGAGGATTTTTTTGTTTCTATCCTGGTCGTAATGGTTATTCTTTTTTCAAAAGGTGCAGAAGAAATTGTGAAAAATCTTTTTACTCCCCTGTTATCTGCGTTTTCATGCGGAATAATCAACTGAAGGTATTGTCCGGCCTGCCATTTGAGTGAATCAATATTATTAAAATGAAAAGAAAATATACCCTTTATTATCTCCTCTTTCTTAATAAGCTTAAGATTTGGCAATATGATACACCTCCACTCTTTAAAATAAATGCTAAATAATCCTTCCGTAAAAAACCCTGAAAAATAAAAACCTTTATTTAACTTGATTTATAATTAATAATATTAAATTATTTTGTGAATTATTCAATTGAATTTACATGAAAGGAGGCAAAATTGCCTTATGTTAATATCTATTTACTGGATGGAAGAACAGAAGAACAAAAAAGAGAAATGTCTTCCAGAATAACTGATGTAATTTCCGAAGTCGGTAAAGTTCAAAAAGAAATGGTCCATATACTATTTATAGATATGCCAAAAACAAATATTTCAAAAGGCGGAATACTGGTTTCTGATAAAAAATAAATATCTTAGTTTATTTCAGGTTGCAATATAGTTTTCAGCTGCAGTTTTCTGATTACCTTTAGTTCATAAAAAATAAAAATAATTGTCATAATTGTTGAAAGCAAATCGCTTAAAGGCATGGAAAACCATACGCCGTTCAGCCCCATAAAAAGCGGAAGGACTATGATTGCAGGTATTAAAAAAATCACCTGTCTTGATATATTAAGAATTAATGCAGGAATTGCTTTTCCTATTGCCTGGAAAAAAGTACCACCTACTATCTGAACCCCAAGTGTTATAAAAAACAGCGATACAATCCTAATCGGCAATATCCCCAGGTCTATCATGCTTTTATCGCTGCTAAAAATCCTTAAAAGAAAACCAGGAAAACCAAAAATAAGCACAAAAGAAAGTGCGGAAATTATAGTAGTCCATATAAATGCTTCTTTTAGGACTTTTTTTACTCTGATATAATTTTTAGCACCATAATTAAACCCTGTAATTGTCGAAAATGCCTGAGCAATGCCGATTATAGGCATAATAGTTATATCCATGACCCTGATTGCAATACCGATTATTGCAATATGCATATCGCTTCCGTACTGCATTATTGCTCTGTTAAACAATATAAAAATTACACTATCGACAATGCTCATTAAAAAAGAAGGGAACCCTATTTTGATTATTTCCCAAATAAGCTTAAACCTTATTTTAAACATATTTAAGTTAAACTTGAAAATACTTTTACTTAAATTAAAATAGATCAGAATATAAATCATATTTATTATCTGGCTAATAATTGTAGCTATAGCTGCACCCTTTACGCCCATTTTGAAGACAAATATAAAAATGGGATCAAGTATTATATTGAGCACAGCACCGATGATTAAAGAATACATTGCTGCTCTGGGTCTGCCTTCGGCCCTTATAAGATTATTTCCAAGAACATCAAAAGAGTAGAAAATAAAACCCAGTATTATAATTGAAAGATAATCTTTAGAATAAGGCAGTACATCTTTTGATGCTCCAAAAAACATCAGCATCTTATCCATTGAAAAATAGAATACTATCATTAAAATAATGCTGATAGCAGTATTTATTATTAATGCATTCCCTGCAGTTGAAGATGCTTTATCCCTGTCTTTTGCTCCTAGGCAGCGGGATATTATAGAAGCAGAACCTGTTCCAACCATATACCCTACTGCAAACATTAATATCTGCAAGGGGAGCACTATCGCAAGTCCGGCTATTGCAAGAGGCCCCACGCCATGTCCTACATAAAGAGTATCTATTACATTATATAAAGCACTAAATACCAGGCCTGTTATCGCAGGAATTGAAAATTTAAATAATAATTTTCTTAAATTTTCATTTAGAATCAATTTTCTTTCCGAATCCATAAAAACACCTTCGAATAAAAAAATAATTAAATATGCTTATAGATTTCATAAATAAAATTTAGAAACCCATAAAATGTTTTTTAAAAATAGTTATAGGAAAATATTGCTATTTCAGGGCTTTTTGCTTTAAATGCAGCCAAAAGAAAACACCATATACAAATTAGATATTTTAGTACTCTTATTAAAGAAGTCAATGATTAATAAAATATTTTATAAATAGCTGATTTACAAAAGCATAATATTATTTAATTAAAGAATAAAAAATCATTTAGCTTATTTCTTTTTTTTCCATTTCTTATTCCTGGAAGTAGCAAATGGACCGGTAGAAATATTGTCTTTTCTTGTTCTGTTTTTTGAATTATCATCTACTCTTACTTTTCTTCCTTTATAGAACTCGCCCTGGAAAGACAGTAAAATATCATCAAGGTAATTATCATTTTTAAGATCTATAAAAGAATAAACCCCTTTAATATTTATTCTGCCAAAAACATTCTGATCTAATCCTGTCACGCTTTTAAGATATTTAAGCATCTTTCCGGTATTGAAACCATCCATACTTCCAAGATTAATAAAGATACTTGAATTTTTTGATAAAGAATCCTTTTGTCTTATATGATCTTTTTTTGAAAAATCTATATTTAAATCTTTTGCATCGCGATAATAATCAAGAAAGCGGTTGAATTCAAGAGATACTATTCGCTTTATAAGTTCGTCTTTATCAATATCCTGTAATTCTTCAGTAATGGAACCTAGATATTTTGATATACCTGTCTGGTTTATTTCTACTTTCTTTATTCTTTTAATCATTGACAGAAGCTGCTGCTCACAGACTTCTACTCCTTCAGGAACTTTTTTATATAAAAACTTTTTATTTAAATGCTTCTCTATTCTTCTAATTCTGCCAATATCCTTGGTGTTTATGATAGAAATGCTTACTCCTGATTTTCCAGCCCTTGCAGTCCTGCCGCTTCTGTGGGTATATATTTCTAATTCATCTGGAAGCTGATAGTTTATGACATGGCTTATATCGCTGACATCTATTCCTCTGGCAGCTACATCAGTAGCAATAAGAAGCTGCAGATTCCTATTGCGATAATGCTCCATTACTTTATCACGCTGTGCCTGGCTTAGGTCACCATGAAGTGAATCTGCATTATAGCCGTCCTTAATTAATTTTTCAGCTATTTCCTGCGTTTCTATTTTTGTCCTGCAGAAAACTATCGCAAAAATATCAGGATTAAAATCTACTATTCTTTTTAACGCAGTATATCTGTCTTTTTCATGAACAACATAATAAAGATGTTCAATATTTTCTGCTGATGCATTTTTAGTTCCTATTGTCAATTCAACAGGGTCGCTCATGTATTTTTTTGTTATTTTATGTATCTCATCAGGCATAGTCGCAGCAAAAAGCCAGGTATGTTTTTCTTTTGGTGTCAGCTCCAGAATTGTATCTATATCTTCCTGAAATCCCATATTAAGCATTTCATCAGCTTCATCAAGTAAAACATATTTAATATTCGTTATATTTATTTTCTTCCGCCTTATTAAATCATTTAATCTGCCGGGAGTTGCAACAACTATATGGGCTCCTTTTTTTATTTTATTTATCTGTGTCTCAATGCTTGCCCCGCCGTAAACAGCCACTATTTTTATTTTTTTTAAATATTTACAGTAACTTTCAATATCATTTGCAATCTGAACACACAATTCCCTTGTCGGTGCCAATATAAGTGCCTCTATTGTCTTTGAATCGATATCAACAAGTTCTGCCAAGGGAATACCGAATGCGGCAGTTTTTCCTGTTCCTGTCTGGGCAAGGCCTATAAAGTCTTTATTGCCTTCTTTTAAAACAGGTATTGCCTTTTCCTGTATGGGAGTAAGGTGCTCAAAACCAAGTTCTTTTATTGCTCTTACAAGCTCTTCCCTTATTCCAAATTCTTCAAATGTCTTCATTAATTATTCCATTCATTTATTTAATTATTATTTTCATTAAAATTTAAAAATCTTTTTTAACTTTACTTATTGTATTTTAAAAATCGATATTATTAAATGTTTTCCGGCCAAGACTGATAAAAAAAGAAAATCAGGGGGAAAAGAATAGTGTATTGATTTTATAAAGTCAATTAATTAAATGATTAAACCTGAAAAATTCCTCAAATCGATATGATACATAATTAAAACGCAATGTGTGCTTGTTTGAATATGCTGTATTATAAACTAATCTGCAGATTCATAATCTTACATTAACTTCCATTAAGCATTTTTAATTTAATCAGCAATAGTTTTTATTAATATGGGTATTATAGGTTATTTTAAAAATCATACTAATTATAAGTAATGCTTAGTTTTACATTACTTTGTTGATATTCCCATCCGTCCCAGACTCCCGGATTTCCAGTTAACGGGCCTGTAAAATGTATTCTTAGCTGAAAACGCGGCCTTCCTGCATTTATTGCGTTCTGAAGCGCTGCTTTCAAAACTGCATTGCTGCAGGAAAAAGTAGGAGAAGAAAATGATGCTAAAACATTTCCTGCTGCAAAAGCATCAGAATTTTGTATTGCTCTGGGTCCCCAGTAAAGTTCGTTTAAAAAAAG
>JAQVJB010000079.1:0-2165 GCA_028695395.1 Actinomycetota bacterium
TACAATAATTTATATTATTTTCTTTAAGATAAGAAAAAATATCTTTTTTATAAATATATATAAGAGGTCTTATTATCCTTCCTGAGCATGGCTTGATGGCACTTATTCCCTTCAGATTCGAACCCCTGAAAAAATTAATTATAAAAGTCTCAGCCAGGTCATCTGCATTATGAGCCAGTGCTATTTTATCTATAAGCTTGTCTGAAGCATATTTATCCAGAAAATTTTTTCTTAAAAGCCTGGCACCTTCCTGGAAATTCATTTTTCTTTCTTTGCACCACTTAATTGAATCTACTTTTTCTGTAAAAACAGGAATTGACAGCTCGCTGCAAAAATTATTTACAAACGCTGAATCTTTAGTTGAATCACCGTTTCTTGTCAGATGATCAAGATGGAATGCATAAAGCTTTATTTTATATTTTTTTACAAGGCTGGATAAAAAGAGTGTTAGAAAAACAGAATCCGGTCCTCCTGAAATAGATATGAGAACCCTGTCATCAGCAGATAGCATATTAAATTTTTCAACAGTATCTGAAGCTATTTTAAAAATATTCATCCGGATTAAAATGAAATTTTATTCAAGTAATCAGTAAAACATCAATCATAGATTTTCTTACTGATTCTTTTTATTGAAAGAGCTTTTCCATCAGCCCCACTGACTTCTATTACAACACCGTTTATCCAGTTATCTGAATTTGCAACATCAAACCTGTGAGGAAGCATATTTATAAAACGATCGACTATTATCTCTTTTTTTACTCCGATTACTGAATTTCTTGGTCCGCACATGCCTACATCTGTTATATAGGCAGTTCCTTTGGGAAGAATCCTTTCATCTGCTGTCTGGACATGGGTATGCGTTCCCACAACTGCACTTACTTTTCCGTCAAGATGCCACCCCATAGCTATCTTTTCACTTGTAACTTCAGCATGAAAATCAAGTAATATTATCGGCGTTCTTCTTAAAAGAAATTCAATTATTTTATCTGCAGCTCTAAAAGGACAATCAAAGTTATCAATAAAAACCCTCCCGCAAAGATTAAATACTGCGATTTCTCTGCCTGCAGTTTTTTTGTTTGAAAAAATTATGCTTCCATTACCAGGAGTACCTGGAGGATAATTGGCAGGCTTAAGCAACCTTGGTTCTTTTTCAAGATAATCATAAATATCTTTCTTTTTATAGACATGATTCCCAGTTGTAATTACGTCTACTCCCATTCTTAAAATATGATCACTAATGTCCGGAGTAATTCCAAGTCCACCAGCAGCATTTTCTCCATTTACAATAACAACATCTGCATTATGTTCTGATATTAGTAAATCCAAACCGTTTTCAAGACATTTCCGTCCGGGATTGCCTATTACGTCTCCAAGAAACAAAATAATCAATTTTTCCTCAATTCTAGTCTTTTTATTAATTCATATTAATTCCAGAAGTTTATCCCCCAGCTTCCATCTTCTTCTTTTACAAGGGAAACAATTAAATCTTTATATACTTTTTCTTCATTATCATATATGTCAATCAAGTCTATTCCTACATTAGCAATATTATTTTTAACCTCAACCCAGTTCGTTTCAACCTTAATTATTGTGGTTACGTTTTTTAATTCTTCCTGAAATGCAGCAAAATCATGTCTTTCCTTATCTTTAACAGATAAAAGCTCATATGCTTTTTGATAATCTTCTGATTTCAGGTAATTAAAAAAATCCTCTACAATGCTGACAGTTTTTTCCATATCATCTTCACTTGTCAGCTTATTCTTTACAATGGTTTTTATATCAGTTTTACTGCTGCATCCGCAAGATAAAAATACTGCTATAAAAAACAGTATTGTAAAAATTATCAAAGTTTTTAAAAATATATTTTTTCTTGTATTTATTTTATTCTTGAATTTGTCTGCCATCTTTTTCTTATTCTCAATATAACTGAATGCTTTATAAAAAAGCAACTTTACCGAATTAAATATAAGCTTAATAAATATTATTATATCAATAATTTAAAATTATAAATTAAACGGGCTAATTAATAAAAGGTCCGATGGTAGCGGGGATAGGATTCGGTCTTTCGTCTCACCTTCGGTTCGCTGCAGAGCCGCGGACTCCTTCGCTATGCTCAGTTGCGTCCTTTCGAATCCTAGGTTTAAATATGCCACCGGCATATTTAA
>JAQVJB010000079.1:2265-8731 GCA_028695395.1 Actinomycetota bacterium
GGACTCCTTCGCTATGCTCAGTTGCGTCCTTTCGAATCCTAGGTTTAAATATGCCACCGGCATATTTAAACACCTAATACAAGTTAAACTTTTAATTCTGGAAAAATGGTAGCGGGGATAGGATTCGGTCTTTCGTCTCACCTTCGGTTCGCTGCAGAGCCGCGGACTCCTTCGCTATGCTCAGTTGCGTCCTTTCGAATCCTAGGTTTAAATATGCCACCGGCATATTTAAACACCTAATACAAGTTAAACTTTTAATTCTGGAAAAATGGTAGCGGGGATAGGATTCGAACCTATGGCCTTCGGGTTATGAGCCCGACGAGCTACCAGACTGCTCCACCCCGCAATGAAAATATATTACGTAGAAAGGGTATTATAATAATTTTTTAAAAAATATGCAAACAAAGATATAGCTATTATTTTTTTATTTTTCCACTGACTTCGGCAACTGACGATCTTTTTACCTGTCTTTTAACGAATAACTTATAAAACCATGATTCTTCTTCTGGAATTGTTACAATATTTTTAAGATCCATCCTTAATAGAGGATATAATTCATCATTCTTTTTTATATAAAAACCTTTAGAGATAAGAAATTTTGCAGTAAAAAAATGTATGTTATCAAAATCTTCTTCGCTGATATCATCATTTGCCCTTTTGGCAATAGTTTCGATTGATTTATATTGTTTTTCTTTTAAATCTTTTTCAACAGACAAAAGCAGTCTTTCTTCTAATCCGAATCCGTTAAAATCTCTATCGATATAAACATAGCCGAGAAATGCACTTTCAAAATCTGGTGGATAATTAGAAAATTGCTTTAATGAAGGGAAAAGACAGTAATCGCCATAAAGCACGATTCCCACAACTTCATTATTCTTTGATATAGCTACTTTCCCCATGCCTCCGTTATTTAAAAAACAATTCAGATAATTTGTTTTTTTATTCGAAGTTTTTATGCTGAAAAACAAACTTTTTAAAAAAACAGTAAATTTTGGAGCGCAATTAAATTCTTTAATTAAATCTATCTTGCCATTATTTCCCCAGAATCCGCATTTCTCACTTAAATCTTGCATGAGATTTATGTCAAGCTTCCGAATATCCAGGATATTTAAAATATCATTCATAAAATAAGTCCAAAAAAAATATTAATCTTCCTCAATAATGACTCTGCAGGGCAGTCCGGTAGTCCTAAGGATTTTAATCGGGCAGATGTATAATTTCACTTTAAATTTATTTATTGCTTCAATATTGATAAGTGGTGCAACAATAAGAATATTATTATTGAAAATAAGTTCCCAAATACCCTGCATATCATCTATGTTGTCGAATGAAGGTGTATCTGCAGCAAAGATAGTCGGTTTTTTTTCAACAAGATATTCTACTGCATCCTTCTTTAAAAACCAATTATGTGTTAGAAAATCAGATTTAGTCCAGTGTTTCCCCCATCCTGTTGAAAAGACAATAGCAGTTTTATCTGGAATTTTTTCTTTTTCTGCATTAATGATATCTTCTAATGAAATAATAGGTCTATTGCCGGTTTTATCTAATTTTTCTAGATCAAACTTTAAAACGTAAGCATCTATACCAAATAATTTTTCTATAGGTATATCGCTGATAGGGTATGATTTATCAAGACCCAGGGCATGGGAAGGACCATCGATATAAGTTCCTGTTGCGCTTGAAAGACCTTTAAATTCCTGAGAGTATGCAGTAAAGTCAGTCCATTCAGGATTTCTTAATTCCTTTAATTGAAATTCCGGAAAAGGTAACCCGTAGCTCCACATACCTTCATAAGTAGGCCCGGTTGCGTCAATTATTCTCATTTTCGCCCTCTGAATATTTGTTATTAATATCAGTGCATTTCAGCGATGCAGGCACCTATAGCAGGTCTGTAAAAATTAAACAATACATTATTATGCCCGGCAAGAAGCGACATCGGGACAGATGAATCAATTATTTTATTTGAAATCATAAATGTAGTCAGCCTCATACCAAATGGATTATCATGCATGCCTGCGTGCCATATAGATATATTTTTAGCTTTCCATGTTTCAACTGGTCCGACTGTTATGGCTTGGGAAGGGATACTTGAAACTATGCCTCCGCTTGAAGTTCTTGCATTCTGCATCAAAGTCATAGGGTGAAGATCTACTACTCTTGCAGATAGATTTTTGTATTCTTCAGGAGAAGGCGGAATATCTTTATACTTACCCTCTCTTTTTAAAGGATCATTAAAAGCCCAGTGTTTTGTTTCCCCCTGACCGCCCTGCATTATCCTGCATTCTATGCTATCAAATGATTCTGAATACTTACTTATATTGTCTGCACTTAAAAAATGTATATTCTCATCAGGCATCCTTAAGTCTTTTCTGATCCTGTTGAAACACATGTCCATATCCGCTTTTGCAAAGCTTAAAGGATCCGTCATCGGCATTTCCTTGCCGTCCAGGTACCATTCATCCATCCCCCAGAAGTGACCATCTCTTATATCGATATCCAAGTCATTGATTATCTCTGCTACAAGAGGGAGCTGCTCGGTCGGGCCGATAGGACCGCAAAGTCCGACTGGATTAGAAGAAGTCGATGCCTTCCAGCATTTAATATATTCAAGTGCCTCAGCTGTATAAAAAGATTCAAGAGTATCATATATATTTATTTTAAAGCCGTCACGCTGCAATTTTTTAAAATCATCAGGTTTAAGCGCTGCAGCTTCGTTAAGGATATCTTCGTCTAATGTTGTATAATCCCACCATCCGGGAGCAACTTTACTTAATTTGCGCATTTATATGCTCCTTATAAAAATTAAATATTATTCTATTAATAATAGACTGCTATCTTTATTTACACCAGTCTTTAATAAATATAATAAAAATTCCTATAAGACTAAAAATATCTTCAAGCAATACCCATTCATCCGATCCATGGAGATTATCCCCTCTCGGTCCAAGCAATACAATCGGTATTCTACCCACATCTCCATATATTGCCATATCGCAAGAAAAAGTTGCGCCCTTAGCAACTGTTTTTATGCCTGTGTAATCAGAATAAGATTTTATTATTTTGCTTACCCCTTTATTGCTTTTATCAGTTTGCCAGGGCCTTACAAAATGAAATGTCTGTTTTATGTCAAACTCAAAATTTTTTAATATTCTATCTTCTTTAATTTTTTTATCCCAGAATTCCTTAAATTCCTTAAAAAACTCTTCTTCATTAGTATCTGGATGGACCCATACTACCCATGAAATCTTTACTGCCGCAGGAGTCCCCATCTGGACAATTTCATCTGAAACCCGGGTTGATATATCCCATAAAAGGTAATTTAGCTCTTTGCCTTTTTCAAGAAAAAGCTCATGGGAGTTAATGCTTCTCCAATGTTTTATCCATTCCTTAAAAAAATGGATTATTCTTGATGCTCCATCGATAGGATTATAAATAGGAAGACCCATATACGGCATGCCGGCATTACCTTTTATAATGAACTCTCCAAGAATTGCGCCCGGACAGGCACTGCATATTTCCATTCTTGTAGGCTCGGGAACTATAGCGAAATCAGTATTATATCCTTTTAAGCGGGAAGCAAGTGTTCCGTTACCGCCTGCAAATTCCTCATCAACAAGACTTTCAAAAATAATGTCTCCAGATGGCTTAAAGCCTGAATCTTTAAGAATCTTCATTGCCCAGAAAGAGGCAGCAAGACCACCTTTCATATCTGCCGCACCTCGTCCAAAAAGTTTATCTTCTTTAATTAAAGGAATAAAAGGTCTTGTCTCTTTCCAGTTATCCGGTTCATAGGGAGCCACATCCACATGTCCGCTTAATAAAACTGAATTACCTTTAGAATCCCCCTTCCATCTGGCCACAACATTTTTCCTATCATTACCATAGTTTCTTCCTGCCAGCCAGTAATCATGATTTTCAATCCCTTTAATATCGGTTGGCAAAAAAGTATCAATTTCGAATCCACATTTTTTACATTCATCCTTAATGAAATTCTGGGCCTGGGCTTCAAAACCTTCAGGATATCTGTTTTCACTTGGGATGCTTATGAGCTTTTTAAGCCACTCTTCTATTTCTTTTTTTCTTTTTTCGATTTGATTACTTACTATTTTCTTTATGTTTTCCGTCATAATTCAATTATTTCTCTTCTGTAGCTTGTAAGTTCCTTTATCCCCTTTTCGGTTACAAGAACCCCGTCTTCATATCTAAGTCCGTTTTTATTATCTGAAAGCCAGATATCTATATTGAAGAGCATACCTGCTTTTATAATAAAATCAGCATTTTTTGCCAGCCAGAGTCCTTCAACTTCCGAGCTGCCTGTACCATGGGCAGGACCATATAGTGTAAAATCTTCATAATTGTATTTTGAAAGTATTTTATAATATCCATTAAACACATCAGAGGCTGCAACACCTGGTTTTATTGCTTCCAGAGCATAATTAACTGCTTCAAGAGCAACTTCCATTAATTTTCTGACTGCCACCGGAGTTTTACCTATCACGAAAGGTCTGCACATATTGCCGCAGTAACCCATATATTTTGCCCCTATTGTCAATTGAACAAGCTCATTTTCTTTAATTGATTTATTAGTGGATCTGCATAAGCTAAGCCTTGTATTATCACCTGAACAGACCCATGTGGGATAGGGTGTACCTTCAGCGCCCATCTCAAGCATTTTTATTCTGGCGGCGGACTCTATCTCCCATTCTTTTTTCCCAGGTTTTGCTGATTGGAGAGCAGCCTTTAATGCCTCTTCAGTTATTTTGTATGCTTCTTCTATATACGGCAATTCCGCCTGTGTCTTTACCGCCTGAATATTTAATAAAAGAGCATCAGCATTTACGAATTCAACATCTGGAAATAAGTTTTCAAGCTCTTTAAATAAGGTATGAGGGAATATGTTCCAATTTCCTATCCCTATTTTTTTGATGGGACTATTATGTATCTTTGTAATAATATCTTTTAAGTCCAGATTGATAACTTTAGGCACCCATTCTGGGGCGGATGTTTCAACAAGTAAAGGATTTATAAAAATATTGGGTACTGATGAAAAAGCTTCCGCAAAATCCCTTGACTCAGGACCACCTGTAACAAGTGCTGCATTTCCTTCCGACGGGACAATTACAGCAACAAAATCAAAAAAAGGCCAGAAACCTGTAAGATATCTTGAAGATGCGGATTCACATTCGCTGCTATATCCAATAAATAAATCTACCTGACTGGCTTTCAGCTCATTTTGAAGTTTTTTAACCCTTTCTGCATATTCCTGGGGTTTTATCGGGTCCATTCTCATTTTTTCCTCCTGTAAGGTATTATAGTTTTAACTTTTTAGAAATAATCTTTTATTAAAAATTAAAGCAGGTATTATGTTTAAAATTCCACTATCCTGTTTTCATCTGCTGATTTCTCAGCCATTCTTATTGCATGAACCACATCTCTTGATTCCTGCGGAGTAATTACAGACGGTTTTTCATTCTTAGATATGCATTTCAGGAAGTAATCAAATTCTTCTTTTAAATACCCTCTTCTCAGACCATGCACTGAAGGCCAGTATGTAGACTGCGGATAACTGAGACCTTTCCTGGTAAGAACTGTATAGTTTGAACCGGAATTATCAATATATATTGCTCCTTCAGTCCCTATTATTTCCATTTTCGCATCAATTGCAAAAGGCGCGTTATCCGGCAGGCTCCAGATATTCTCTATTACTGCGAATGTATCATCATCAAGCGTAAACAAAGCCCATGCGATATCGTCGTATTTAAGGTCTGGCCTGGTGTTTTTAGTTTTTGCATAAACAGTCCTGGGTTTTGCTTTGGTAAACCAAAGCATTAAATCAAAATCATGGATACCATCGCCGAACAAAGCACTTATTTTATTAAGATGGCTTTCAGTAATCCATTTTGCAAGGTTCCTTTTTGCATATATAGAAACAATTTTTCCTATATTTCCGGCCTCAATCTCTTCTTTTGCAAGAGCGTATGCGGTATCAAACCTGCAGACATGGCCTACCATAAAAAATTTATCCGTATTTTTTAAAGCATCCAATATCCTGTCGCACTCTTCAGTGTTGTCTGCCATTGGTTTTTCAAGAAAAACATGTTTTCCAGCTTTTATTGCATCTATCGCAATCTGCATATGGTCCGGAACATGAGTGACAATCGATACCATATCGATCGTTTCGTCATTAAGCATGTCCATATAGTCCGTGTAAGTCTTTTCAATGCTGTATTTTTCACTCATTTTTTTTAGATGATCAGGCCTTCTTGTGCAGATAGCTGAAACTTCAGCAAGAGGGAGTTGTTGAAAAGTATCAATATGATGTTCGCCAAACCATCCCAGACCTATTACGCCGACTTTAATTCTTTCCATTTTTACCTCCTAAGAAAATAAATTTTTTAAGGGTTATTATTAGAAAATATTATTATCATACAGGTTTAGTGCGTTTAATATCTTATTAATATTTAAT
>JAQVJB010000080.1 GCA_028695395.1 Actinomycetota bacterium
ATCTTTTTTTATATTTTCATTATTCATAATGAATTTCCCTAATTGTTTCTCGGTATATTTATCTGAGTCTTACAAACTCAGGAGTAATATTATTCTTGTACTTACTATCATTAATATCCAACAGCTTGTGCACCATATTCAGCTTGCTGGCGTGTAAATCCTTCGTATTCGAGTTGGGCAATTAATTCATTCCGCGAAAATGCAAAAATATCTAAGTATTGTCTTGCTTTTAATGCTGCCTGCTCATTCCAGTCAGCTCCGCATCTATCTACTCCGTAAACAGCTTCTTCTTGTGTAAATCCTTCAAATTTTAATTGCTCTACTAATCCGCTATATGAGAAAGACATGCAAGCTAAATATGTCAATGCCTTTTTTAATGCATTCTTTTCACCCAATGTTGTACCATCTGTTTTAGTAGTAGTTATTTCATTTACAGTTGTAGTTGTTGTTTCTTCTGCTACTTGAGAGGTTGTAGTCTCAGCCGGTTTTGTGGTTGTTGTGCTTTCTTCGACATATTTTGTAGTTGTTGTAGTTGTAGAAACTGTTTTTGGTTTATTTGGGTTATCTTTATCCCATAAGCCCATAGCTAAGTTAGTTTCACTCTTAACTTGTAAGGTGGTTGTTGTTTCAGAAACAAGGTTACTTATAATTTGATCCTTTTCGGCCAATTGTTTTTGCAAATCTTCTATAGTTTGCTCTAAGTCAGCAGTTTGTTTATTTGCAAAGCAACCAGATAATAGGAGGATTAAGCCAATTATCAAAATAAATATTACTGTTTTTATATATTTGTTCATTTTAATATTTGCCTTCCTATAAATAATAATAGCTATTAATTATCATATATTGCATAAATATTAATTAATCGTAATTTAAGTCAAAAAAATTATTTACTAAATTCTTTTTTTACTCTGTCTGTTACTTTCTGCAGGTACTGGACTTTTTCTAGCGAGATTGGTAAATCAAAACCATCTTTATCGGAATTAAGAGTATTCAGTTTCTATAATAATATACCATTTCCAAACTATTGAAAATATTCAGGATCAAACTCGACCTTACTGCCAACTTATCAGTATTCTACATTAAAGAACTGTTAATTTAAAAATTATGCACCTAATAAAAAATAACTTAATAAAAGTTTACATAAATTTCATAAACTTAAAAGTCTGAACAAATATCAATATATTCTTGCCCTGGTATAATTATTTTAAATATGGTGAAATCACACTATATGCTGCACGTGATACTATGTCTGCGCCCGCAGCACTGTAGTGCATGCCTTCAGTTAGGTTTGCACCCGGATTCTGGTTTAAGGGATTTGCAACATCTATCACAGGTACTCCGTATCTTGCTGCAACATTCATAATTATCTGATTAAACGTAGGCCAGTCTGCTTTACCTGATTGATATATAGGCCCTACAAGGTTTATAAATACTATTGCACCTGTTCTTTTTGATTTTTCTACAAGCTGCTCGATGCTGCTTTGAAAACGTCCGGGATTTGAACCTACATCATTAGTGCCATATGCAATAATAATAATTTGAGGATTCAAAGGTGCAACAGTACTGTCAAAACGAGCAAGCCCCTGAAAAGACATTTCCTGATTTACTCCGCTTCCAATTACATTGTAGCCAGAACCAGGAAAAGATGAGTTTATTAAACCGCCCAGTCTTTGGGTCCAGTCAGATTTTGTTATTAATGAATCCCCCATCACAACAATATTTTTACCGGATGAAGATACGGGAACAGTAGCTCTGGAGCCTGATATCCTTACTTTTCCTGCCTGTATTCCGTATTTGGCGCAGATATTTGCAAATTCTTCAGAATTAACAAAATTTGAAAAAACAAATTCTCTGGAAGAACCTGAATTTAAAAGACCCATCCAGTTTTCATATCCGCCCGGGTCAGGACTTCTGTCAAAAAATGCCTTATACATTACAGTAAGGAATTCATCATTATTTAGATTTCTATTTATTAATTCGTCGCTAAATATAAATCCGTAAGCAGCAGTGCCACCTGTAACTCTTCCAGTCACCAGGTTATTGACCCAGTTTTCTAAGCCATCAGGATCAGGTTCACGGTCAAGGCAGGTATTATAAAGTCTTGTAACAAAACCTTCAACGCCAGATCCCCCATCAGCAAAAATAGCTGAAGGAAACGCAAAAAGAATTAGAGAAATAATTATAAAAACAGTTGAAATTATTTTTACTTTTTTTCTTTTAAGCATTTTTTTCTCCATTTTTACATATAATAATTACCAGATACTTTTATTTTTTGTGATATATAATTAAATATATACAATTATGCTGTTAAGGACAAAATTATAATACACAATCTCTAATATTAGTAATATGTTTTTTTATGCAAACTGGCTGATTGTATTTTATGTTGCCCATAAATTAGTACATGGCTATATATCCTTTTATTAAAAAACAATCTTTTAGAAAGCTGCGGCAGGATTAGATTTTATTTTATTAACTGAAAGTATTAATTTTTTAAAAATCAATTAAAAAAGTTATATAATATTTAGTAACTATAATATTTAATTATCATAATATTCCAAATGTATGTATAACCATTGTTTTAACGGGGACTTCTTTTTGGTATATTTTTTCTTTAAAAAATTAAAAAGAGAAGGAGAGAGCTAAATGAATATACTGATTGCATATGCATCAAGATATGGTACTACCGCCAAATGCGCAAAAATACTGGAGGAAAAACTTACAGAAAAAGGCCATAAAGTTACAGTTGCAGACATTAAAGAAAATAAAAACATTAATCCGGCAATTTATGACCGTGTTGCTGTCGGAGGTTCTTTTGTTGCCTTCAGAATGAATTCTTTTGTCAAAAAGTTTGTAAAAAGAAATTTAAAAACTTTACTGTCAAAGAAAGTCGGAGTTTTTATGTGCGGTGCGGATAATATCTGGGAAGAAGAAATAAAAAAAGGTTTTCCGGAAGAGCTGCTTGATAAAGCTATTGCAAAAGCATACTTTGGATATGAGATGAACTGGGAGAAAATGAATCCGATGATAAGAGGTATGATGCAGAAAGCAAGCAAGACTACTGAATCTGTTTCGAAAATAAATAATGATAATATATATAAATTTGCAGAAGATATAACTTCCTAAAATCTGATTTTTTGCATTATATGCTCTACTGCTTCCTCGGGATCATCAATAATTGTATAAAGCTCTTTATCGCAGGAGTCAATAGTGCAGAACTTTTCAAGAAGTGTTTCGTCTATCCAGCTGCAAAGGTCTTTCCAGTAAGAGCTTCCAAAAAGCACAATCGGGAAATGCTTGATTTTGTCAGTCTGTGAAAGTGTCAACGCTTCAAACAGCTCATCTAAAGTGCCAAATCCACCTGGGAATATAATGTAGCCTATAGAATATTTAACAAACATAAGCTTCCGCACAAAAAAATAATGGAATTCCAGGGCAACATTCTGGTAATCATTCGGTCTTTGCTCATTAGGAAGTTCAATGCTGCATCCTATGGAAAGACCTCCAGCTTCAAGAGCGCCTTTATTAGCTGCTTCCATTATCCCGGGTCCGCCTCCGGTAATGACCCCCAATCCTCTTTTTACAAGCAAAGAGGCAGTTTTTTCGGCAGCTTTATAAAATTCATTATCGGGTTTTGTCCTTGCTGAGCCGAAAATTGAAATGCACGGCCCTACTTTTGCCAGGGCTTCAAATCCTTCAACAAATTCACTTTGTATCCTGAAAATCCTCCAGGATTCTGTATTTGTAAAACCGAAGTGTTCCGATTTCGGAGAGCTGAGCAATATCTGATCTTCATTTTCATGAAAGTATTTTTTCTTCATTTTCCCTGCTTTCATTTTTATTATATAGAATTAATTCTATATCAATAAAGTTAAAATTCAAAAAACAATATCAGTACTATTTTCTAATTATCTTTGTTTGCTATATTTTTGAAATGCTGAGCATTATCTCAACTATTTTAGGATCAAAAAATGTTCCGGAACATTTTGAAATTTCTTCAAGAGCTTCTATTCTGCAGAGGGGTTTTTTATAGCTTCTTGAGTGGGTCATTACGTCAAAAGCATCTACAACAGATAGTATTCTTGAAAGTAGAGGTATCTGAGTCCCCCTTAATCCTTGCGGATAACCTTTGCCATCCCATCTTTCATGATGATAAAGAACATATTCAGCAATATGGATAAGTTGAGGCGAAGCTTCGCATATATTATATCCTATTTCCGGATGTTTTTTTATTATTGCCCATTCCTTTTCATCAAGCTTACCTTTTTTTGTTAAAATATAATCAGGTATTGCAACTTTACCGATATCGTGTAATCTCGAAAATATTATTAAGTCGTTAATCTTACCCACGGGAAGCTTGAGTATTTCACCTATTTTTGTAGCTACCTTTTCTATCCTGTTGCAGTGCTCTTCAGTTTCATGGCTTTTTTCAAATAATGTTCTCTCAAGTGAAGATATTATTGAGCTTCTCAGGCTTTTTCTTTCGGAAAGTTTTCTCTTATACATGCTATCTTCAGCTTTATTTATTTTTTCCTTTATATTTTGGGAGGAATTAGTTTTAGTTGATACCCCGAAAGAGATGCTGATAGGAATATTTGATTTCTTAATTTCACGGCCTTTTTTTGTTATTCTGTCTACCAGCTTTTTCGCGGTCTGGTTTGTAGTCCTGGGAAGTATTATCGCAAATTCATCTCCTCCCCATCTTGCTATAATATCATCTTTTCTGATGCACGAATTTAAAATCTCAACGCATTTTTTTAAAAGTTCGTCGCCTCTTTCGTGTCCGAATGCATCATTAATTAGTTTAAGACTATTGACATCTCCCATTACGATGCTTAAAGGCAGCTGCCTTTCAGTGTCAAGCCTTGCCAGCTCTTCTTCAAAAAAAGCTCTGTTATATACTCCGGTAAGCTTATCGTGAAAAGAAAGATATTTTATTTTTTCTTCACTTTTTTTAATTTCAGTTATATTTCTTCCTACTCCGATAATGTAATTTATCTTGTTTTTATTATCCAGGACAGCTTTATTTATCCACTGAATAACTCTTTTTTCATTATTAATCATTACCTCCTGTTCCGAACAGGAGAAATAAGGAGGTTTCTTACATTCTTCAAACGATTTTTTAACAGAGGCTCTGCTTTTAGGATTAATGATTACATCAAAGAGGTTTCTTCCTATAAGCTCTTCTTCATTTTTATTATAAAACTTGCAGTAAGAAGGACTGACAAATAAAAAATTACCATAAGGGTCAACTTCGTCTATCAGATCTGTCTGGTTTTCTACAATAATCTTATATTTTTCCTGGTTATGTTTAAGCTGATTTTGTATTTTTTCTTCTTTGCTGATGTCTTTTATAACAATACAATTATAGATTTTGTTCCCCAGTTTGATTGAAACCAATTTAAAGGAGCATTTTAAAAAGGATCCATCTTTTTTTAACATTAATATTTTCGGCAAAATAACAGGTATTTCAAAATTAGCATTTTTAATTAACCTTTTAACCATTTTGGATTCAATGTATTTTCCGATATTGATACCCAGTATTTCTTTCATTTTATAGCCAAGAAGATTTGCGAATTGTTTATTGGCTTCCAAGATTATTTCTTTTTTAAGGATAGCTATTCCTTCTTCAGTGATTCTGGTAGCTATAATATATTTCTTTAAAGTATCAAGATATTTTTTCTTTAATTTTTTTATTTTTTCAAGTTCAACTCTTGAATCATTAGCTTTATTAATTTTATTGATAGTTATTTCCATAATATAAATATAATATTTGTTAACAGTATATTTTTTTGCTTAATAATTTACTAGTATCATTATATATGCAAAAAATTCAATAAAAAAACAAAATTGATAAATAAAGCTCTGATAAAAAAAATTTAAAAATTTTTTAAAATAAAAATTGTTTAATTATAATGATTTTTAAAATTATTAATAAAAAACATAGTTATTTATAGCTTATTAAGTCAGATGAAGGATAAAAAGGTCAAAAAAATATTTAACAACATCTCTTTAAGGTATGATTTGGCGAATTTTTTTATCAGCTTTGGAATTGAGAGGTATTGGAGAGTAAAATTTCTAAAAATGATATCCGGCAGTGAAAAAAGAATTCTTGATGCATGCTGCGGCACAGGATATTCAACGATTGCTGTCGCAGGAAGGCTAAAAAATGAGGCAGCACTTTATGGCATTGACTTTTCAAGCGAAATGCTTGAAATTGCAAGATTAAAATCAAAAAAATTTTTATCCAATACAAACAAGCATCCAGGGGTAAGAATCAGATTTCAGGAAAATGATGTAACCTATCTTGATTTTAACAATAATTATTTTGATCTAATTACAATTGTTTTCGGGATAAGAAATGTTGAATACAGGGAAAAAGCTATAAAGGAATTTTATAGAATGTCTTCAGAAAAAGGTAAATTATTAATTATGGAATTCAATTATCCCAAAAATAAATTCATAAGAAAGTTTTATGATTTTTATCTTAATTATGTGATTAGCAATATTGGAGCAATGATAACAGGCAATAAAAAAGCATATAGCTACCTGGCTCAATCTATTAAGAATTTTCCAGATCCAGATAAATTTAGCCGGACCATAAAAGAATCAGGATGGAAAATATTAAAAGTCTGTCCTATGACTTTTGGAATCTGTACAATTTATTATGCTGAAAAATAATTTGATTTAAAAATATTGCAATTTTTGAATAATAATATTAAATTAAACATTGCTTTTGTATTAATTTTATAAATACGACTCGGTTTTTCATTAATCTGTATTTTTCTATAAATTAAATAATCAATATTAAAAAAATCTATTTTATTTGTTGAAAAGATGCTCAATATTTACAAAACAGATCTTATGACCTGTGAAACAAAAGAAACTGATATCATTGAAAAGGGATGCTGGGTATTTTTAAAAGACCCCTCAGAATCAGAGCTTGAAAGAGTTGCAACTGAAGGCAAGCTCACCCAGGATTTTCTAAGAGCTGCCCTTGACCGTGAGGAAAGCTCTCGTATAGAAATAGAGGGTTCAGAAATCCTTATAATCCTTGATGTGCCTTTGATAAATTTTATTGAAAAATTTAACGAGAAATCTGTCCAGTATAATACCATACCAGTAGGGATCATATTGAACGAAGATATTATAGTTACAGTATGCCTTGTTGATACCAAAATACTGGATGATTTTATAATGAAAAAAGTAAAAGGGTTTTTTACTTTCAAGAAATCAAGATTTATTCTGCAGATTATTTTAAGAATAGCTAGTTATTACCTCAGGTACCTTAAACAGATTGATAAAACAAGTCAGATAATTGAGACCTCGCTTCACAGGTCAATGAAAAATAAAGAACTTATACAGCTGCTTTCTTTAGAGAAAAGCCTTGTTTATTTTTCAACATCTTTAAAAGCAAACGGTTCCGTTTTGGAGAAGCTTATGAAAATGAAATTCATAAAGCAGTATCCTGAAGATGAGGACTTGCTGGAGGATGCAATAATTGAGAATAAGCAGGCTATTGAAATGGCGAACATCTATAGCAATATTTTGTCCGGGACTATGGATGCTTATGCTTCCATAATAAATAATAATTTAAGTACTGTTATGAAAATACTGACATCCATAACCATTATAATGGCTGTACCCACTATTATTGCCAGTTTCTGGGGGATGAATGTCCCTGTTCCTTTTACAGAATTTAAATTTGGTTTTTTAATTATCATAATAATTACCGGTTCCATTGCCGCACTAGTCACCTATATACTTGCAAAGAAAAACATGTTTTAATTTTTTTAAAATAAAAAACCCTGCATATTTTTTAAATTTAAAATCTTTTTAAACATATAAATTTATTATTTTTTGCAGGGCGACGTTATTTTTGCTATTTCTTCTTTGTTTTGCCTTTAGCTTTTGTTGCCATTTCTACCTCTCGGAATTAATTATAATAATTAAGAATATTGTATTATTAAAAGTGCAATTGTAAATATAAAAACAAAAAATAATTATTATTTATTTTTTGTTTTCCAAGGGGAGAAATCTGACTAAGCAGTAGTTAAAATATTAACTTGACATGCTATTTGTATTTCTATAAAATTCATATTTACTTCAAGGATATTTAAAATCATTTTATTACGGGTCTTTAATTATTGCTGAATAAATATCCTTCAGCCCGGAGGGCATATATAATAGAGTTTAATTTTTGTGTTTTTTTATTTTATTTTTATAATTTTGGTATAATATATTTTTGTGGCGGTGTAGCTCAGGTGGTTAGAGCACACGGTTCATACCCGTGTTGTCATTGGTTCGACTCCAATCACCGCTACCAATAATTTTTTAACAACAAGAAATACACAAGTAAGTAAAAAAGATTATTTATATTATCTAATCTTTAAGAAAGGAAAACATAGATATGGCTAAAGAGAAATTTACAAGAAGCAAGGTACATATGAACAT
>JAQVJB010000081.1 GCA_028695395.1 Actinomycetota bacterium
TATAAACAGGTTTTTTAGAAATAATTTTAATATCAGAGAGATAAACAGGTTTTTTATACCGGCTTATCTGGGTTTTATAATGATTTGCTTCTTTATATTCTCGCTTAAGCTGGTCAGCAAAAAAGTTATAACGGGGAAAGTCGCTTTTAGCTTTGCGGCAATAATTCTTGTCATTTTCTCCTTTTATTATATTAAAAATGAAATTTTCACTATAAAGAGTTATTTTGCTTCTTACAGAAATCATATAGCAGAGGGAAATTTTAAAAATACTTATCTCGGTTTTTATGATTTTGAAAAATTTATTGCCTGGCTGGATGAAAGTACGCCGGATGATGAAAATATGATAGTGCTTGTAAGGGGCGAGCAGATTTATATAATGTCTGAAATGGCTTATAATCTTTATCCTAAAGATCTTAAATTTATCAATATTAGCGGCAAAAGCCTGGATGATATTGAAGATGATATAGATATGGCTGTCAATGATCCGGAAAAAAAATATTCCTACCTGGTTTCACTTTCAAAAGATGACTTTATCGATAAGGATTTAAGCATGCCTGATGAAAGCGAGCTCAAAAAAGACATTGCAAATATTGAAGAAATGATCGAAAACCTTCAAAAGAAATATGTGCGTGAGAAAAATTACAGGGAAACAGGTGGATTCCTATACAGGATAAATAATTATAATTAAGACAGATTATCTGTTCACGAAGATGAAGCTATATTATCCTCTGGAATTAGATTGCTATACAATCATCTGGAATTAGATTACAAAAATATTTGTTTTTTATATAATTAGAACCTGTTTGATTTCTTTTAAGATTAATAATTATTATAAATTTATTTCTTTAAGATTAAAATGGAGCCGGATTATGAGTTCACGAAAATGGAGCCAGATTATACGTCCCCAATATGCAATAAGCTTTATAGCTACATTCATTATATACCTTCTGACAATGAATCCTTCTTCTTTCGGATACGACACTACCTGGTTTCACATACAGGTTCCCCAGCTTGCAGTCGGGCAGACTACCGGATTTCCAATTGCATTCCTCCTTGGGAAATTATTTACCTTTCTGCCGTTCGGCACTATTGCTTTCAGGCTTAATCTTTTTTCAGTTTTTTTTGGTGCTGCAACCGTTACGGTATTTGTAATGATAGTTTCAAATCTTATAAAAAAAGAATATTATATCGGACTTATTTCTACATTATTCTTTTGTTTTTTCAGAGTATTCTGGCTCCAGACAAACCGATTCGAAGTTTATACCCTGCATACATTTCTAATAGGTCTTGTCATTCTTTTTGGCGTTTACTGGGCAAACAGCAAGGAGAGTAAGTTTCTTTACCTATATTATCTATTCATAGGGTTTAGTTTTACTAATCATCCCCTCTCTGTTTTTCTGGCACCCATGCTGATATTTTTTCCTATTATCATAGACCATAAAGCAGTTTTTAAATTAAAAAAAGTTGTCATTATAATCGCGCTCATGATTGCCCCGCTTCTTCTTTATCTTTATATACCTATAAGGTCTTATCAGGGGTACGGAAATGTTAAAACTTTTGGACAGTTTATTCACTATATAACAGGTATGCAGTGGAAGCAGCAGCTTGGTTTCAGGTCGATGGAAGTCTTTAAAAAGCAGGCATCCGGCTATTACAATCTTATAAGGCAGGATTTCAATATAGCTGCTCTTATTGTAACGCTTTTCGGTTTTGTAATGCTTGCCTGGAAGAAATGGAAATATTTTATTCTTGTATTTTTCCTTATAATCCTCAACCTGATACCTGTTTTTTTATATGAAGATGTACCCAATGATTTTTATCTTGTTTCGGTGGTTACTTTTTTAGTGATTCCTTTTGCCTTCGGTATTTACCATATCAAAGAAGGAATAAGATTCGTCTTCAAAAAGATCCCTGAAAGGAAGAAAATTAAAAATTCATCCGGTAAAGACACTGGCGCACAGGTTTCAGGCTCTTTTAAAATCACTTTTATGGCTGTATTCATGGCAGCAATATTGTTTTTTCCTGTCAATGCTTTTGCCTCGAATTATGCTGCAGTTGATAAAAGCAAGGATACAAAAATATATGATTACTGGAAAGCAGTCGAGAGGGAGTTGGAAGATGATTCGATTGTTTTTTCAAGCTCGAAATCAACAAGCGTACTTGCATATATTCTTCTTTATGAATCCGATAAAAACGTAAAGATAGAAAGAGGCTTGAGCTATGAAGAAATGCTTTCAACCATAAGGGAAAATATAGGAAAAAATACTATTTATTTCAATAAGGCTTATATGCCTGATCTTTCAAATGCTTTTGAGCTTGAGCCTGTAAGCTATTTTATGTACTGGATGGATTACGAGGAAGAGTTAAAAACTTATAAGGTTCTTGGAATAAAAAAATATGTGGGATTTGAAATTGAAGAAAAGGAAATTTCTTTAAAGTTCGGTGAAGAAAAAAACATTTCTTATACGATAACAAATAAAAGCGGAACCGGACCTGTTTACATGGATTCAATAGAACTCGGACTGCCAAAGAGCCTGAACCTTATCGGCATCAATGAAAGTGAAAGCGATATCAAAGTAATGCCTGGAATGGCAAGCGGTTTTTATATGTGGACAAACGGTCCCTATATAGTAGAGCCGTCTGAAGAATTGACAATAAGCGTTAAAGTAAAAGCCGTCGCACCTGATGAAAACAGTATTAGGTTCAGAATCACAACAAATAATCTTTATGAAGAAGCCCCGGAAGTAATTTTAAGAATAAAATAATTCTCAGAACCATATAATTGCCAGGGTTAATAATCAGGCAATTGCACAGGTAATATAGTGTCCAGGCGAAGATGGTTGCTAGTATCCATAATCAGATAATTTAAAGAAATAAATATTTATATGAGTTAAAAAAGAGGCCAAATTATACGTCCTCTTGGAGCGGAGGCGGCTGCTCGGCATTAGCGATTGCCGCGGCCTGACAGTATTGCTTTTACGGTCAGCAGCATTATTTTAAGGTCAAGAAGCATTGAGTAATTTTTTACATACTGTTCATCATAGCTTACTTTTTCAGGTATTGGCAGATCATCCCTTCCCATAACCTGTGCAAGTCCGGTAATACCGGGCCTTAAGATATCTGCTCCTTTTTCTTTCCTCAGGCTTATTAAAAGCGGCTGATTATAAAGTGCGGGTCTCGGTCCTATAAAAGCCATCTCACCTTTCAATATATTTATAAGCTGGGGAATTTCATCAATGCTTGAGCGGCGTAAAAAAGAGCCGAGTCTTGTAATCAGTTTTCCCGGATCGTCAACCTCATCTGTTGGAATATCAGGAGTCCCTTCCTTCATTGTCCTGTACTTGTATATTGTAAAAAATCCACTGTTTATGCCTATTCTTTTCTGCGTATAAATAATTCTTCCCGGGGAATCAATCCTTATCAAAATAGGTATTATTATCCAGAAAGGAATAAATAATATGAAAAAAAATACAGACAGGATAATATCAAAAAATCTTTTAAGGCAAAGTTGAAATTTTCGCAAATTCATTCCTTAATCGTATTGAACCACATTTCTTTTTCTTCAAAATCAGGAACTATCTTTCTTAAATCTGCAAACAGGTTTGAATAATCATATACCTGCATTTCTTTTTCTATGTTAAAAAGAAGGTCTATAGTCTCGTCTTTAGACAATCTTCCGTTTCCGGTATACCTGGCTTCCATTATGTGGGGCAGATTAGTTGTAATAAGTTCTTCATCTTCGTAAAATAATTCCTCATTTAGTTTCTCGCCGAAACGCGGCCCGGTATAGATTATCTCTATATCTTTCCCGGGTTCCATCCCATAAAGTTTAATCATATTGTTTGCAAGGTCCAATATGCTGAAAGGCTCTCCCATGTCCAGAACAAATATTTCTCCTCCCTTTCCAATTATGCATGCCTGGATAACAAGCTGCGCAGCCTCGGGAATTGTCATAAAGTACCTTCTCATCTCAGGATGAGTGACTCTTACAGGCCCTCCGGAAAGGATTTGCTGCTTGAATATCGGTACTACGCTTCCCTGGCTGCCAAGGACATTTCCAAATCTAACTATGACAAAAATAGTGTCCCCTGATTTTGAAAGGGATTGAAGATATTTTTCAGCCAGCAGCTTCGATATTCCCATTACATTGCTTGGCTTTACTGCCTTGTCTGTTGAAAGCATTACAAATCTTTTAATCTTATATTCAATAGATAATTTTGCAAGTGTCTTGGTTCCTATAAAGTTATTCTGAATTGCTGCTTCCGGATTTAGCTGCATAAGAGGCACATGCTTATACGCTGCTGCATGAAAGAGTATTACAGGTTTATATCTTTTAAAAACAGATTTCATAACTTCCCGGTCTTTTATGTTTGCAACAATCGGGACTGAATTCATATAATCGTATTTTTCCTGTAATTCTTTTTCAATCAAAAAAAGATTGTTTTCTGCATGGTCAACAAGCACCATCCTTGCCGGACTGAACTTAACAATTTGTCTGCAGATCTCAGAACCTATGGAGCCGCCGGCTCCGGTGATTATTATTACACTGTCCTTAATCTCTGAAACTATTTCAGGTATTTTCATTCTGATAGGCTCCCTGCCCAGTATATCTTCTATCTCTATATCCCTGACCTGATACAGATAGACTTTATCATCGATGACTTCATAAAGGCTTGGCAGTGTTTTGCATTTGATTTTCCGTTCCTTTACCCTAAGTGCTATATCTTTTCTAAGTTCTCCTGATGCAGAAGGCATTGCGATAAGGACTTCGTCAATTGAATATTTGGATATTGCAGTTTCAAGTTTTGAAATCGGACCCAGGACTTTTATCCCATGTATCTGTCTTCCTATTTTATTAGAGTCATCATCAAGAAAACCTATTGGCAGATATTCGCTGTTTGACTGTCTTATCATTTCCCTGACAATCATTTCTCCCGCATCTCCGGCTCCGATTATCAAGGCTCTTTTTTTTCTTGATTTTGGACTTCCATACTTTAATTCATTGAAAAATCTTCCGGAAAATCTTGAAAGAGAGATAAGGATTATCGTAAGAATGAAATCTATAATAAAGATACTTCTTGGGAAATAAGGAAGTGAAAAATTAAGCTGCTGTCCGAAAAGACTAATCGGATATCCCAATATATAGAAAACAACCACCATCAACACGGAGCTTGATACGACTGCTTCTATGATGGCAACCATGTCTTTTATAGAAGCGTATTTCCATATTCTCCTGTAAAGGCCGAAAAGCCAGAACATTAATAATTTCGCTATGACTATTATCAATATGTACCATATAAGAGCTGCTGAATACTGGGAAAACAAAATATCCCTGCTTCTCAGGTCTATCTGGCCTCTTAAGAAAAAAGAAATAATAAATGAGGAAAATATGATAAGAATATCAAAGATAATCTGGATTAAGATTTTAAATGAAAATTTTCTCTTCATGCGCATATTATAGCATATAAATTTTTTCTATAAATTAAAAGAACACCATAAATCAGCAGGAAAAATAATCTTAATATATATTTTCCTTATAGTCCTTCCCAAGGATAATTACTACGTCTGCACTTGATTTATATGCTTTCCATTCTTCACTGTACTGTACAAGCTCATAACTTCCCATAAGCAAAGCAAGCTGTTGCGCTTTTTTTATGGTATTTGATTTATAAATTATTATTGTTTCTTCATAATTGAAATTCTGTGCATTTGAAGGATTCTGTACTTTAAAATCATATTTTTCAAGCTTTTCAATGAAATCAGTAGCAGAACCGGAAATGCCGTTTCCATTAAATACTTTTACTGACGTATTTTTTACAAGTTGCTTATCGATAGTCTCGCCTACATTTATATTGATTTCCAGAGGAATGACACCTTCCTGGGAAAACCACTTATATCCTTCATGAACCATGTCGTACTGCAATATATATCTGCCAGGTTTTTCCGGGGCAGCAATGGTAATTTCAACTATTGCATTTTCATTATGGGATACATCAAAAGGAAGGAGCCCTCTGGGACCATCCCATATCTCAGTTTCTCCGGTATCTCTGTTTATCCAGTGCGTGCCCAGATTTATCCTGCCCGTTTCTTTATAGTGTTCCCATAAAAGATAACCGGTATTTTTTACGGTAACATCTAAAGTGAACTCCTCTCCGGGTTCAAGATAGTCCGGAGTGTTTCCTTTATCATCGTACTGGGCGGAATATGATATATCAAGAGTGCAGTATTTTTCTATCGGAGGTACGCCCTGGTATGAAAACCATGTTACTGCTTCCTGAACGAGATCTATCTGTAAGATATATTTGCCTTTTTCAGGAGGCGAACTTATCTTCATATCAAAAGTAACTTCTTCTCCAGGAGGCACACTGTCCTGAGGCAGTATGGACCTCTTTCCATCAAATACAGTCATTTCCCGGGTATCAAAATTAATCCAGTGATAACCTAGAGAAACAGGATTTTTCCCGCCTTTTTCCCAGGTTATGGCACCGGTATTTTTTACCTTAACTTGTATTTCATATACCATCCCAGTTGCAAGGGCATCAGGAATTGCTTCCGGGGCTATTGTATAGGAGGCATTGAATTTACTTGCTGGCTCTCCGTCGATTATTCTCTGCCACATCTCGCGCGCTTCTTCAATATCAGGAATCTGAACGCTTATAGTATTATCTTCTATCCAGTCAGCATGGGTAGGGATTATAGCTGTTTCAAAATCATCGACTTCATAAGAAAGGCCGGTTTTCCCATACCTTAACAAGGTAACAAGGTCAAGGTCGGTCAGCGTGTTTGAAACAAGTATATTGAAATATTTCGGTATATTTGAAAGATACTGGATATTAAGTTTCTGCTCAACTAAGTATTTAAGCAAGGATTGCTGTCTTTGTATCCTGCCTATATCAGCAAGTTCAGTGGACCTGCTTCTTGTATAGGAAAGAGCCTGTTCGCCTGTAAGATGATGGTTCCCTACAGAAAAATTAGCTCCTGATTTGGGATCTGTCAATGGTCTGTCAATGACTACGTCTACTCCTCCAAGAGCATCTATAAGTTTGACAAAACCGTCAAAATCAATAGTTATATAATGATTTATATCTGCATTAAGGAATTCTGAAACAGTTTCAATCATCAGCTTCTCTCCGCCATATGCGTAGGCAGCATTAATCTTGTCTTCTCCGTAACCTGGAATCTCAACAAGCGTATCCCTTGGAATTGAAAGAAGCGTTGCCTGTTCCCTTTCCGGATTTAAATAAAGAAGCATTATGGTATCTGCTCTTCCAGCATCGTTTTCGGTATTCCTTGAATCTCTTCCCAGAAGAAGTATAGTAACCGGTTCTTCTATTGACTGAACAGGGGTAAGTATGTTTTCAATTTCTGAACTCGTTACCGAATTCATCATATTGTTTGCATTATTTATATACCAGTAAAAAACACCGACTCCGATTGCAGCAATCCCGATAATGCATGAGAAAAATATAATAAGGAATTTTGCATAAAAAGGAAGCTTCTTAAATCCGTTTTTTTTCACTTTTTTGTTAAGACTAGTATTGATTTTATTTTCTGTATTATTTTCGACTTTATTTGCCATATGTCAATCTGTTTTTATTATATCCGCACCAAGCTCCCTGAGCTTTTTGTCAAAATTTTCATATCCCCTCATTATATGATGTATATCACTTATTTCCGTAATTCCTTCTGCGGCCAGCCCGGCAAGCACAAGAGCGGCGCCGGCTCTTAAATCAGTAGCGCTTACAGGGGCGCCGGATAGTTTCGGCACGCCGGTTATTACAGCATGATGGCCATCTATTTTTATATTGGCTCCCATCCTGTTTAATTCATCTACATACATAAACCTGTTTTCAAAAACATTTTCAGTAATTACTGATACTCCGTTAGCAAGTGAAAGAAAGACAGATATGATAGGCTGCAAATCAGTAGGAAATCCCGGGAAAGGAAGGGTAGAGATATGGACATTTTTAAATGCTGCCCTTGTTTTCTTTACCATTACTGCTTTATTCTCAATATTTTTTATATTTACACCGGCTTCTGAAAGCTTATTGCAGAAAATTCCCATATTGTCCCATATAGCATCCTGTATCTCGACTTTTTTCCCGCATAATGCCGCCGCAACGATGAAGGTGCCGGCTTCAATACTATCAGGCATGACTTCGTATTCACATCCCTTAAGCTCATCGACACCGTTTATGACAAGGCAGTCACTGTCAACGCCAGTAATATCTGCACCGCATTTTATAAGATATTTTGCCAGATCGCTTGTTTCCGGTTCTTTGGCAGCATTATATATTGTTG
>JAQVJB010000082.1 GCA_028695395.1 Actinomycetota bacterium
CTTATCCTTAAATTAGACTATTTTTTATATTCACTTAAGATATATTATATAAAATCAATATACCGGCTAATAACAAATTAATATTCAAATATATTAATTATAATATAAATCAGATTCCGGATTATAAAATTAAAATCTATTTTAAAATAAAATACAATGGTAAGTTGAAAGGCCGGTTTGCAAAAATATATAAAAAAACCTAATATTTTAATAAAAATATGAAAGCTTTATTAATAAGTGACAAAATAGTCGAGCATATATACAGCAATTCTATTTCTGAAAGGCTAAAAGATATAGATTTTGTAATTTCCTGCGGAGATCTTCCTAATTACTATCTCGAATTTATTGTATCCACTTTAAACAAGCCATTATTTTATGTAATGGGAAATCATTTTAATAATGGGATGTATACAGAAAATGGGTTAAGCCAGAAACATCCTGAAGGATGCATTGATCTTGACGGCAAAATTATCAAATTTAATAATATAGTTATGACAGGGTTTGCCGGTTCCATGAAATACAATAGCGGGGCTTATCAATATTCAGATTTAGAAATGTGCTTAAAAGCCTGCAAGCTGAAAATAAAATTATTTTTAAGAAAACTTTTTGGGCAAGGATGTGTTGATATAATAGTAACTCATGCGCCGCCATTTAAAATACATGACGGGAAAGACCTCTGCCACAGAGGTTTTAAGGTTTTTAATAAACTTATTGATTCATGCAAGCCAAGATATTTTATTCATGGCCATATACACCTTTACGGCACTGATAATAATTGGAAAACATCGGTCGGAAAAACCGAAGTCATTAATGCATACGGCTTCAGAATAATTGAGATTGGGTCAAAAACAAGAAGAAATGGAAAATGAATTAGAATTTAATGATAAGTCAGTCCATGAATTTGATAATGCAAGGTTTAAATCCATGCTTTTAAGCCTCAGGCGTTTTCTTGTCGGCAGGAATAATGAATTGCTTTCATTTGAAAAAATCAAGAAGAACCTGAGACTTTATAATCAGAGAAATCTGGGCATACAGACTATTAGGATAAGAGATATTGTCGGAAGCCTTGACCGCTATAAGGATTTCGACAGCTATTTTTTGCCTAAAAAAATGAGTTTGCAGAGAAGATGGGCAAATATACATAATCTTCTTTTAAAGGATGTTATACTGCCGCCAGTCAAACTTCATAAGGTGGGAGAAGTTTATTTTGTATTTGACGGCAATCACAGAGTGAGCGTGTCAAAAAAAATGGGCGTGGAGTTTATCGATGCAGAAGTAATTGAATTTATTACTGATGTGAAAATAAAAGCTGGGATGGACCCTAATCAGATATTTGTTATTGCAGAAAGAGAGAAGTTTCTAAATATAACAGGTTTAAAACAAGAAAGGCCGGATAATAAAATGAGAGTAACTGCTCCCGGGCAGTATGATTTTTTACTTGGACAGATAGACAAGCTCATGGTGCAGATAAATGAGAATAAGAAAACTGGTGAAAAACTGATGACTTTTAAGGAAGCATCTCTTTTCTGGTATGATAATGTTTACCTTCCGGCAATTGAGATAATTAAAAAATACGGAATACTACAGAAATTTCCAAAAAGAACAAAAACCGACCTTTATATCTGGATAAATGAGCATAAACGGTATTTAAGCCTTAAGTATGGAAGGGAAATAATAACAAAATTTGCTGCAAAGGATATAATTGATAGTTATAGCAAGAACCCTTTCAATAGGGTTAAATTGAAATTTATAAATATCGGACATAAAAAGATAAAATATGATTAAAGCTTGTTAGTTTAAAAATATAAGGATTTTACTGCATGATAATATATTTATATCTCATATTAATAGGTATTGGCGCAGGTTTTCTTGGCTCAATAGTTGGAATCGGCGGCGGAATAATCATTGTTCCTGTCCTTTCATTATTGATGAAGATGCCTATACAAAATGCAATAGGGACCAGTCTTGTTGCAGTTATGGCTACTTCGATATCTGCTTCAAGACTTTTTTTTAAACAAGACCTTACTAATCTAAAAACCGGTCTTGTCCTGGAAATATTTACCACTGCAGGAGCAATTACCGGAAGTATTTTGATTTCTTATATTAAAAGCAACATACTTTTCGGGCTGTTTGGCCTTCTTACCCTTGTCAGCGCTTATTTTTCTTATAGGAAAAATATATCGTATCAGAAAAATAATACAGTAGAAACTGCCTGTGAGGGAAAGTTTCTTGAGCCTAATCATGAATCTGATGGCAACAATGATTTTCTTAAAATAAATACAGAAGGCAAAGAGAAATATTATGATTCAGCATCAAAACAGACGGCATATTACAAGGTAAAAAACTATCCCGTAGGATTCTCTACATCCTTTATTGCCGGAATTATGAGCGGGCTTCTTGGTGTTGGTGGAGGTTTTATAAAAGTACCTACTATGAATCTGCTGATGAATATCCCGATGAAAGTAGCTGCAGCTACCAGTAATTTCATGATTGGAATAACTGCAGTTGCATCATCTATAATTTATTTAACAAAAGGATTAATTATACCTGATATTACCGCTGCAGTCGTAGTAGGAGTTCTTTTAGGAGGAACTGCCGGTTCTTTTACAGCTTGCCGCATTAAGAACAAGTATATTGTAATAATTCTGATGGTAATATTAATTATTTTTGGCATAAACATGATTTTAAAAGCATTCGGTTTAAACCTTTTCTAGCGAATGTTTAAAATAACATAAGTTATAAATTATGGAAGAAAAAAAGAAAATAGAATCAAAAGAAAAAAGATTAAATAGCTATCTCAGCTTTGATTATATGATAGGTTTAATTATAACTACAATCGCAATAATTACAGGTTTCATTACTAGAAATAACTTTTTTTATAAGCTTAGTGTAATTTTCCTGATTATAACACCGGTAGTCGGTCTTCTTATAACTCTGATTTATTATATAGTAAAAAGACAGATTAAAAGCATTCTCATAATAATAGCGGTACTTTTAATTCTTGCAGCCAGCGCTTTAATAGGCTTGCTAAATTTCAATTAAGATTTTTTATGCAATTAACCTTCCGCAGCAATACTAAATGGATTTTTTCTGTCTGTTTTAAATTATATACTTATTTAAGACTGAATTAATCAAGTATCAGCTGTTAAACTGCAGTTCATATAATTTTTTAAAATCTTCCTTCAGGCTTTTGTAAAGAGACTTATATATTTCATAAGTTTTTTCATAAATACCACTTTTCTCCTTATCCGGCAGAATCTCTGAAGATTTTTTAACAGCTTTTTCCACTGCATTTTCAACTGAATTGTAAATCCCGCAGCCAACTCCTGCAAGAAGCGCAGCTCCGAATGCCGGGCCTTCCTCATTTTTAAGAGTGACTATAGGAGTCTGAAAAACATCACAGATTATTTCCTTCCAGATCCTGCTTCTTGAGCCTCCGCCTATTAGCACTATATGCTCTGAATTAATCCCAAGTCCGCTCATAAGGTTAAGGCAGTCAAGCTGGCTGAAAGCAACACCTTCCATTATTGAACGCACAAAATGGTCCTGGTTATGCATATATGACATTCCAAAAAATACTCCTCTTGCAAATGCGTCGGCATACGGTGTTCTTTCACCGGAAAGATAAGGCAGGAATAAAAGACCCTCTGAGCCGGGAGCAGCCTGCTCTGCCTGAGCATCAAGTAATTTATATTTCTTTAATTCAGGTCTTTTATTTTCGATATCCCTGCTGGGGCCAAAAGTATCATAGTACCATTTCTGGGCACCCGCAGCAGAAAGGGTAACACCCATCAGATGCCACTTTCCCGGAACGGCATGACAGAAGGAATGAAGCCTGCCTTCAGGATCATAAACAGGGCTGTCGCTATGGGCAAATACAACTCCGCTTGTTCCTATTGAATCAGATATTATCCCCTGCTTTATTATTCCTGAACCTACATTTCCTGCAGCATTATCCCCTCCTCCTCCGACTATTGGTGTTCCTTCAAGAAGGCCGGTTAGGCTTGCAGTTTTTGCATCAAGTTTTGCACTTACTTCATATGATTCGAAAATATCTGCAAGAAGATTCCTGCTGATTTTTAGGCCATCAAGTATTTCATCAGACCATGTTCTCTCTTTTATATCCATTAAAAGCATCCCGGCAGCATCAGAGACTTCTGTTGCATACGCTCCGGTTATCATAAATCTTACATAATCCTTCGGTAAGAGTATCTTTTTTGTTCTTTTATAATTATCAGGCTCATTTTCCCTAAGCCATAATATCTTTGGCGAAGTAAAGCCCGGAAGAGCTTTGTTATATGATAATTTTATAAAATTATCATATCCGAAAATATCATATATCTCTTGGCATTGGGGCTCGGTCCTCTGGTCATTCCATAATATCGCCGGTCTTATTACATCATTTGAATCATCCAGGAAAACAGAGCCGTGCATCTGCCCTGAAAGCCCTATTGATTTTATGTCACTGCCCTTTATGTTCTTTTTCTGCACTGCTTCCCTTATAGTTGAAATAGTTGCGTCATACCAGTCCATTGGATTTTGCTCAGCCCAACCGGGTCTGGGAGTATAAAGCGGATATTCCTTCATTGCAGAGCTTATGATATTTCCATTTTCATCGATTATCAGGCTTCTGGTGCCAGAAGTACCGATATCAATTCCCAATAAATAATTATTAGTCATTCTTCCTCCCAAAATAATAAAAAATATCAGTTCAATAAAGAAATCAGCCTAATTAAGAACTTTTATAATAGCTTTGAAACCAAAGCATAAATTTCTTTATATTTTTCAAATTTATCTATGTATTTCTGCCTGATAGCTTCATCCGGAAGAAATTCATCTTTTATTTTTACAAACTGAGAAACTGCCTCCGATAAAGTGAATTTTTGTGTTCCAAGCCCTGCAAGCATCATGGAAGCAAGGCATCCTGCTTCAGTTATATCCATCCTCAGTATCCTTTTATTTGCAATTGAAGCTTTTAATTTCAGCTCAAAATCCGATTTTGAACCGCCTCCGACTGCTCTTAATTCGACTATTTCAACACCGCTTTTATTAATAAGTTCCATATTGAAACAAATTTCAAATACAAGCCCCTCTACAAGCCCCTTAAAAATTTCATTTTTATCAGTATCAAGATCCAGCCCTATTATTGAACCTTTGGATACAGGATCAAGATATGGGGTACCTGAGGCTGAAAAATATGGAAGTGTATAAAGGCTGGAAGGCTCAAAAGTCAGTTTTGAAGATATTTCTCTTATTGCCTTATTGTCTCCTGATATAAAATTGTCCCTGAACCATTTAACCACGCTTCCGCTTGTCATATTATATGCAAGGCAAACATATTTGCCGTCAACTGCATGTGCCTGGCAACTAAAATTGTTCTTAACCATATGCTCATTGGTGATTGCGTCTTCCGTGCATATTGTTACACATTCTACAGTACCCATTCCATCAGCAGCAATCCCTCCCTTGACAGCACCGACTCCGAGTGCTGCACAAGGCTGATCATGTGCTCCTGTAACTACCGAAACCTTATTCTGAAATCCAAGCCGAGCAGCTATTTTACTGTCTATATACCCAATTTCAACAGCTGAAGGAGAAGGAATAGAAAATAAATCGGCATCTATTCCAAAAGAATCCAGTATATCAGTTCTCCATTTCTTTTCCCTTACATCAAAAAAAAGGGTTCTTGATGCAAGTGCATGGTTTATGCGCGTTTTTTCAATACCCAGTTTGTGAAAGAAAAGATCTTCGGTAAATAGAATTTTTTTTGTTTTATTATATATTTCGGGCAGATTTTTCTTTACCCACATTATCTTATTAAGGGGGCAAATATATCCTGGAGGATATCCGGTTATCTGAACAAGTTCTGCTGCAGAGTATTTTTCCAGGATAAGCTCCACTTCTTTCGAACTTCTGGCATCTGTAGAGTATATGGTGTTATAAAGAATATTCCCTTCAGAATCTATCGGGGTAAAACTTTCACCAACTGTTGAGACAGCCAAAGCAGTGACAGGGTCTTTTTTAACAGCAGGGTCATTATTAACTTTTTTCAAGACATCAAAAATTTTTGCCCATTGATCCTGGGTATCAAACTCTACCCAGCCGGGATTAGGGAAAATCAGATTATACTCCCTGTAATCACTTGCAAGTATTTTGCCTTCTTCATTAAAAGCAATGGCTTTTGTGCCCGTCGTCCCTATATCAATCCCCATTAAACTCATAGCTACCTGCCTTAAAATATATGTTTATAATCATTATTGATATTATAAAATCATAACTTACTTATTTTGATTTCTCCAATATATTTTATTCATTGAATATAACTTTTTTAATACAAATTATTCATTTAATCTTATTGTCAAACATCAATTCCAGCTTATTTATCAAATAATTATATTTTTATATATATTATTTAAGCTAGGTATAAATTTAATCTAAAATAAAATCATATCCTGCAAGCCAGCCAGTTTTTTATTTCATCTTCCTGAGGTTCACATGCATCAAACTCCAGATTATCGATATATCTTGATGCTTCATATAAAACAGGTGCGATCTTTCCATGAATGCCAGCTATATGATGTATATAAGGACCATAAATAAGTTTCTCTTCCCATTTGCTCCAGTCTTCTACCTTTATCCATAAGTATGTTCCCTTAGTCACTGGTCCATCCGTTCCTACGGCATGGCTGGCAAATAAAGAATATCTACCATTTACTCCGTCAAATCTGACAATAGAGACTTCGCCTCCCTTGATTTCCCAGTTACATGTTCCTGCCGGATTGCCATCCAGGATAAAATGGCTGCCTATGCTGGATTTATCGTCTGCCTTCCTGAGAGAATATGGAAAAGGACCACAATGCCATAATAGTTCGGCATTATCATCATCTGGATGTCTTACTGTAACATCTGAAAAGAAAACGGGGTTCTCATTAAAAGTAGCTGCCTGGGCGATAAGAGCTGATACTGCACCGTTAATATCCGTTTCGCAGGCAACAGGAATCATCTCGTCAAAAAGAAGTGCATTTGCCAGACACGGAACTATGCCAAGCATTGTCTGAAGACTATTCCAGCATTGTATTGCAAAAGCATTTATGCCTTCTGTTTCAGAAATATTTCTTAATACTGCCTTAAGGGCAATGATATTTTTCAGTTTTTCTTCAGCAATATCTACTTTCATTTTATTTTTAACATAATCAAATGTTTTCTTATAATCATCATTTGGTTTTTCAATCATTTCTTTTGACATTGCGGTAATATCGCCAAGATTATACGGTATTATTTCTATATTAAACCTTTCCAGCAATTCTCCTTCATTGCAGGTTACAGTCCAGAAATCCCTGGGTCTTACCCCTACCTGGCCGATTTTTATATTCTTAAAAAGTTTAACCACATTAGATGCTTTTACAAAATTATCAAATCCTCTTTTAAATATTTCATCATCTACTCTTGAATTAACAATATAGCTGAAAGGTATATTATATCTTTGCAGTATCTTGCTTGTAGCAAATAAGCCGCATTGCGTATCCCTTAGCCTTGAACCATCAGCAAGAGGAGCTTCATCTCTTGGCCCCCATAGAAGGAAGGGTTTTCTTAGTTCTGCAGCTAATTTTGATGTTGAGCTTTCAGTACCAAAATTACAATGAGGACTGAAAACCGCATCGACATTATTTTGTTTGAATTTATTTATTGCTTTTATGCTATCTTCATCCGTAAGAATAAGACCGTCCTGGGCAATATCTTCAATATCAACGATTTTATGTCCAAAATCTTTTATTTTATTTCTTACTATTTCTTTATATTTAATTGCATCTTCTCTTGAAAAAACATTTCTTCTTGTAGGAGCATATCCTATTGTTAAATCTTTTTTTTCTAACATTTTTTGTCCTTTATATTTTTAATCCTTTTTCAAATATTTATATTTAAAACTGTAAAATATTTAAGTCATTCTTCCGGAATACATGTTTTTATAAGTATTTATGTCAAAAGCAAACATTAAATATAAAGGCACCTGTCTTATTCATCTTAAGGAATGATTCCCAGAGAATTTATCACAAGTGCCTTATTCTGTATTTAGAAATTAAAGATTCCAGTAATCAGGAAGATATATTTTTTCACCACCTGCAATAGCTGAAAGATGGCCGCAAAGTCCCGCACTTGTC
>JAQVJB010000083.1 GCA_028695395.1 Actinomycetota bacterium
GAAGGTTTTATAGCTAATGAAACTTATGTCATTGCTGTAACCAGACCTGATGGCTCTATCGTAAAAGGCGATGGCTCATTAGAAGAAGGTCCAGATGAAATAGATACTGATAAAAAAGGCCGTTTTAAATATAAATACCTTCTTGAAAAAGTATCTGAAACATTTGACCCTGCAGGTACTTATCTCATAGAGGTATTCGACAGCACCGGTGCTTTAATCGCTTATAATAATTTTACTGACAGCACAGTCAGGTGGTAGCAGCAATTATATTTATAAGGGTTTTAAATTAAATTATATAAATTAACTAAAACAAGCTATACAGCATTTATTAATTAATAAGACTAATATTGCAAATGAATGTCTGTGTAGCTTGTTTTTTATTTTTCTTTTTTAAAATATGGTTATTTCCTTCGATAAGTGCTTTATAGCTTAAAAAAATAAATGTTTGTAAGAGATTTAATTTAATAATAATATATGGTTATAAAATAATATAAGGAGGAAGAAATGAAACTAATAGACAAGGTGGCAATAGTAACAGGTGCTGCTTCCGGCATAGGAAGGGCAACTGCTATTCTTTATGCAAAAGAAGGGGCTAAAGTCATTGTATCAGATATTAATCTCGAAGCAGCAAAAGAAACAGTAAAAATGATAGAGGATAACAAAGGCAGCGCTATAGCCGTAATGACCGACATGTCAAAGGCAGAGGATGTTAAAAAACTTGTAGAATCAACCATTGAGAAATATGGTACTTTAGACATCCTGGTAAACAATGCAGGCATAATGGATAACTTTATTCCTTTAGGCGAAATAACTGACGAACTCTGGGAAAAAGTATGTACAGTTAATACAACAGGCTCAATGAGGCTTATGAGAGAATCTCTAAAAATATTCCTTGAAAAGAATAAGGGAATAATAATAAATATAGCATCTTTGGGAGGTCTTTATGGCAGTAGAGCCGGAGCTGCTTACACTGCTTCTAAATATGCTATAGTAGGATTAACAAAGAATGTAGGGTTTCAGTATGCATCAAATGGAATAAGATGTAATGCAATAGCGCCTGGTTCTGTAGAAACAAATATCGGTGCTACAATAACTGCCCCAAGTGAGTTTGGCATGTCTAAAGCTATGAGCGGAATAAATTTAAGCCCCAGAGCTGGAAAGCCTGAAGAAATTGCTTCAGTCGCTTTATTTCTGGCTTCAGATGAATCCAGTTTTGTTAATGGTGAAGTTATTGTCGCTGATGGTGGCTGGTCGGCATATTGATATTAGAAATTAAATTCATAAATTTAAAAGAGAAATACAAAAAGATTTATAATTCCATGAGAGGAGAAAAATGATAAATATTGACAAAGAAAAGATGAGCTATACTTTTGATTATAACAGAAAGCCGATTATTAAAGTTTCACAAGGTGAAAGTTTTACTCTTTCAACAGAAGACAATCTTTCAGGACTTGTAAAATCCGAAAAAGACCTCCCTTTACCAGAAAACCTTAAACCTTACAGTGAAGCTGTTCCAGTAAAGAATAATCCTATAACAGGACCTGTCTATATCGAAGGTGCTCAAAAAGGAGATTTGCTGGAAATAACAATAGAAAAAATAGCTCCGAATGATTATGGAATATCAAACATCATCCCTCAGAATGGCTTACTTCAAAATCATTTAAAATGGCCGGAATTAAGTAAAGCATATACCAAAATAATCAAACATTTGCCAGGTCCAAGCGGCACTACAAGAGACGGCACAGGTGTTTTTAATGAAAAGCTTTCATATAAGCTTGCCCCTTTTATCGGTACAATTGGAGTCTGTCCTGAATTTGAAATACTTTCAAGCATGACCGGCCAGTTCCCCTGCTGCGGAAACTGGGACTGCAGGGATATCAAGGAAAAAAGTAAATTATATTTAAACTGTTATCATGAAGGGGCATTACTTTACATAGGTGACGTTCATGCAAGCCAGGGCGATACCGAGCTGACCTGGTCAGCAGATGAGACTAAATCAGAAGTTACTGTAAGCTGCAAAGTAATAAAAAATAAAACAATACCCTATGCAAGAATTGAAAAGGAAGATTCGATAATACAATTATTTACTGACAGCCCTATGGAAAATGCAGTTGAAAATGCAATAATTAATTTAATGGATTGGATCGTAGAAGACTATGGATTAAATCCAAGAGATCTATATGTAATGCTTTCCGTTCTTCCGGAATTCAGGATAAATGTTTATCAGATGGTAATCCATCCTTTATTCCAGTCTGTTGTAGGTGCTGAATTTCCAAAGAAGTATCTTGTTAAGTAGATGAAAGTTTAAAGAAATTTTACTTAACCAAGCTATTGCACATATGAATTGTTTATATTTCTTTAAAATGTATTTGTTGTTTTAAAAAAAGCCTGAGAATAAAAATTCTCAGGCTTTTTTTAAATGTTACTTTGCCTGTCTTTAAAATAGTTATATTTCTCAGAGTTTCAAGATTATTTCATTAAAAAACAAGCAATTCCGGATTTTCAGCAAACTCTACAAATCTCTGGAGATACTTTGCAGCATCTGCTCCATCAATGATTCTGTGGTCAACTGCAAGACAAAAATCCATATATGATTTTTCTACAATATCATCATTCTCGAGCGCCAATTGTTTATAAATAGTACCTACAGTCAATATGGCAGCCTGTGGAGGATTTATTATGGCTGTAAAGTTTCTTACGCCGAACATCCCAAGATTGCTTATAGTAAATGTCCCCCTATTCAGCTCGTCAAGACCAAGACTGGACTGTTTTGCTTTTTCAACAAGCTCTTTTCTTTTCTTAGCAATATCTAAAAGACCAAGTTTGTCAGTATTAAAGATTGTAGGAACAACCAGACCATCTTCGATTGCAACAGCCAAACCTATGTTTATATCATCATATATTATGAAATTCTCATTCTGCAAAGAAGAATTTATCTTTATATGTTCTCTAAGGGTGTTTGCTGCAATCTTAATAATAAGATCTGTTATATTTAAATCAGCACCTAGGTTTTTAGCTTTATCTTTCAATCTTTCCCTTAAGGCAATCAGATTATCTACACAGGCAACGGAAGTAAGAATAATATGAGGCATAGTTGCTTTGGACTGTACCATTTTTTCTGCAATGATTTTTCTAATCCCCTTTAAAGGTGCACTGCTTTTTACATTAATCTGTCCAGAATCAGCTGCCAGCTGGGAAACTGCTCCCTGTGAAGGGCTAGCATCTTTTGTTACCGTTTTGCTTTCTGCTGCAGCTAATATATCTTCTTTTACAATCCTTCCGCCAGGACCTGTTCCTTTAACGGCTGAAAGGTCGACACCTTTTTCCTCTGCAAGTTTTTTGGCAAGAGGGCTTATTTTTACTTGTGACGGATTACTATTTTTTGCTGCTGACTGTGCAACAGCTTCTTTTTTTTCAGTTTTGGCAACTTCAGGCTCTTTTACGGTTGCAGAAGCCTTGCTTTTACTCACTTCAGGGATTTCTTCATTTTCTTCTCCGATAAAAGCAATGACTTCCAGCACAGGGACATCTTCCCCTTCCTGCCTAAGTATCTTTCTTAATATACCGTCATTTGCTGCTTCCACTTCCATGGAAACTTTATCAGTCATTATCTCAAGAAGAATATCTCCTACTTCTACTTTGTCTCCTTCTTTTTTTATCCACTTCTCTATTTTGCCTGTCTCCATCAATACTCCGATTTTAGGCATAATAACTTCAAACATATTTATCTCCTTAATAATTTTGCTTACTAACTCAGATTTTATAATCTAAGGATTTTTAACGTAAAGCTTTTTTTCTTTCAATTACATAATCCTCAATAAATTTCATCGAGCCACGGAATTCATTTGCTGTATATTGGAATGCAGGCTGGGCAACAAAATCATCATCTTTTATTCCATCTTCTTCGTACCCTTCTACAAAGTAAGGTATCTTTAAAAGCTTGTCCATGATATCTTTTGGAACTGGCTCCTGCCATGTGTTTGTCACATCTTTTTCACGGTAAAGTTTGTTGAAGTCTTCTATCATTCCAGGGTTAATAGTAAATACCATATCCGCACCTGCTATCTTTTCAATATGATATACAACATCAGGAGTCGGCCCTACTCTTGTAGAGCAAAGGAGAAGTTTTGAGCTGTAGCCGTTTTTAGGGTCTGCCAGTATTTCAAGTGCTTTTTTGGCTATTGCAATTCCTGCCCATCTCTTTAAATCGGCAGTAAGTTCGATTCCCACTGATTTTGCGCTTTCTTCAAACTGTTCCCTGTCTTCAAACCTTGCAAGCATTATGGTTATTACTGAACGCCATTTACCGTAATCCATACCTTTGCTTTTTCCAAGCTCAAGCCCTGCTTTTACAGCTTTTGCAACTGCAACTACCTGAGGAATATCAAACACCAAAGTAGAGTTTGTCGGTATTCCAAGAGATGTAAGTATCTGTATTACAAATATGCCTTCTTTTGAACCCGGACATTTAATCATTATATTGTCTCCGAGGCTTTTAAGGTCAAGTGCCTGACGAAGCATCTCGCGTGCATTTATTATCTGATTCGGATCTACCTGCGCGCTGACATATCCTTTTTTATAAGCTGACTTTTCAAAAAGAGGCATGTAAAGTTTTGCGCCTTCTTCTGTTATTGCCTTATATACTTCCCATGCTATCTGATAATCTGTCTTGGTAGGATTTTCTTTTATAACTCTGTCAACAACTGGATCTGTGTGTTCAGGGATAAGTTTTAATACATCGCTTGTAAGTCTAGGGTTTGTTGTCACGCCGTCAAAAACTATGCTTTCAGGACTGTCTGTGTTAAAAAGAGTATCAAGCTGTTTTTTTAAAGTATCCTTGTAGCTGTCCTGTTCTGCATCCACTGTTTTTTTAGCCCATGATTTGTAAATAAGTGGTGATGAGTCCCACCATACTTCCATATTGTCTGAAGTAGCTGAAAGTCTTCCTATCGCACATTTTTTATAATCTTGCATATTCTCTCCAAATTATATTTTTTTATATTTTATTATAGAATAAAAAATTTAAATTTATTTCTATAAAATTATTTTAACTTTCCAGGCCGTATAGCCATATTTTGCTTACAACCTGGAAAGTATTCTTAAATATCTGAAAAATAATTATTAAAAAATCTTAAATAAAGACTATTTATTAATTTTTACCTAAAACTTTTAATATACCGTCTTTAATCCTGTCAACATTTGGTATCATTTCCTGTTCCAGTATATAGCTGTAAGGAACAGGGCAGTTTTTTCCTGCTATACGTATAGGAGGTGCATCAAGATAATCAAAACCTTTTTCAATTACCTGTGTTATTACCTCACCCATAAAACTTCCAAAACTGCAAGCTTCTTCTACGCATAGTAATTTACCAGTTTTTTCAACAGATGCCATAACAGTATCTATATCTAATGGTCTGATTGTCCTTAAATCAACAACTTCACAATCAATTCCCTGCTTTGAAAGTTCTTCGGCTGCTTCAAGGGATTTCTGTACCATATATGAAGAAGCAACTATTGAAAGATCTTTACCCTGTCTTTTAACTTCAGCTTTTCCTAGCGGGATAGTGTAAATACCTTCTGGAACTTCCTGGGCATATTTTTTATTCTTGTAAAGAACCTTGTGCTCTAAAAATATCACGGGGTTATTGTCACGAACTGCAGAGATAAGCAAGCCCTTGGCATCATAAGGACATGAAGGCATAACTACCTTTAGTCCCGGGATATGTGCAAATATAGCTTCCCAACTCTGTGAATGATGAGGTCCAAATCCGGCGCCGCCGCCTGATGCTGTTCTTAAAACCATAGGTACTTTTGCCTTGCCGCCAAACATATATCTTATTTTTGCAGCTTGATTAAGAAGCTGATCCATTCCGCATGCTGTAAAATCTGAAAACATTATCTCAAGAATAGGCCTCATTCCCGTAACTGCAGCTCCGGCACTTGCTCCTATTATAGCTGCTTCTGAAATCGGTGTATCTCTTACACGTTCTGCACCAAATTCAGCAAATAAACCGTTTGTCAAACCAAAGGAACCACCATATAAACCAATGTCCTCGCCTATAAGAAAGACTCTTTCGTCTTCCTTCATTACTTCTCTTATGCCATCTCTTATCGCTTCCAAATAGGTTAGCTCACTCATTATCATTCTCCTTTATTAAAAATTTAAAAAAATAATTATAATTAATCTGCATAAACATCTGTTTCAAGTTCACTAAGATCAGGATAAGGGCTTGCTTCAGCAAAAGCAGCTGCAGCTTTGATATCCTCTATCGCTTTTTCCTCAATTTTTTTAGCTTCATCTTCAGAAATGATTCCAGATTCAATTAAAAATTCTCTATATCTTACAATAGGATCATATTCTTTCCACTGTTCAACTTCATCCTTTGTCCTATAAACCTGAGAATCATGTTTTGAGTGACCTCTCTGACGATAAGTTAAAGCTTCTATAAGTACAGGACCCTCACCTTTTCTGCAAACTTCTGCAAAGTGGGAGACAGTATTAAAAACATCTACTATATTATTACCGTCTATTGTCACTCCTTTTACATTATAGGAAGCTTTTCTGTCTGATATTCTTTTAATTCTGGTTGATTTAATTATCGGGGTTGACATGCCGTACTGATTATTTTCGCAATAAAATATTAAAGGCAGATCCCATACTGATGCAAGATTTAAAGATTCATGGAAAATTCCGTTATTAGTAGAAGCATCCCCTATAAAACCTATTACAACACCATCATTCTTTTTTAATTTATTAGTTAAAGAAGCTCCGACAGCAACTCCCATGCCTCCGCCGACTATTCCATTAGCTCCAAGGTTATATGTATCCATATCAGCAATATGCATTGAGCCGCCCTTGCCTTTGCAATATCCATTTCCTTTACCGATAAGCTCAGCCATCATGAGTTTAAGGTCAGCTTCTTTTGCAATACAATGTCCATGGCCTCTGTGATGTGAAACAATCCAATCGTTTTTTCTTATAGCATTCATTGCTCCGACCGCATTTGCTTCTTCACCTATATAAAGATGGCATGTACCATAAATCTGGCCTTTTAATATGAACTGCTCTACCTCCATTTCAAAATACCTTATCTGGAACATTCTCTTAAGCATCTCGACTTTTTGCTCTTTTTTCAGATCTTTGAATCTATCAGCAACCTTATACTCCTTAAGATCTGTCAGTTTTTCCTTGATGATTGTACATTCTCTTACTGTGCATTCCTTCAACTTAATTTCCTCCTCTTATAATAATATCTAAATCTATTAAATAATTGATAAACATATTAACGCCTTATCACACTAACTTTGATAACAATATACAAAACTATGATATTCTAATCAATAAATATTTTAACTTTCTGAAAGGATATCCCGAAGTTCTGCTACTTTATCAAAAATTTCTTTTAAAGGGCCGTTCAATATTTCTTCACGCTTCCTATAAACCTTATTATAAAGCTCACTATTTTCTTTTATGGGTTTATAAGTTTTCTTAACCTTAACCCAATCATTTATTGTAGTCTTGATATCAGATATATCTCCGGCACCATAAGCTGCCAGCACTACATTACCTATGCCAGCCCCTTCGCTTCTCTGAAGTGTAACATAATCACTGTTTAAAATATCTGCTTTCATCTGATTCCACAAATCACTTTTACTTCCGCCGCCGATTACAGTTGTCCTTTTAATATCAATTCCTATTTCTCTACATACATTGACCCATGATAAATATTCAAAGGCAATAGATTCCATTATTGATCTGTAAAGATTCCCCAGGCTATTCCCGCCTGACAAACCTAACCATGAAGCACTTGCATTTGGCCATATAGGATTGGACCTGCCCTGAAGGAAAGGAAAAAATAGTACAGCTTTTGACCCCATAGGGATATTTTCAATTACTTTATTCATTTTTTCATAGGAATCATCTCTTCCTTTTTCCCTTAATATCTCATCCCTGAACCACCTAAGGCTTAATCCCCCTGCTGGAATAAAGCCCCAGTAAGTATATTGGTTATCTAAAGTGCTGAAGCCCGTATTAAGCATTCCTGTAGCGGATATATGAGATGAAAACATTTCAGATAAAACTGTAAA
>JAQVJB010000084.1 GCA_028695395.1 Actinomycetota bacterium
ATAATAGCAGATTCTTTATCGACAAAAAATGACATAATCAAATATCTTGGAACAGACCCGTCCAAGGTGAATGTAGTTTATCTTGCATCCGAAGATATATTTAAAATGCTTGATAAAGATGATGTCGATATAAAAGTCCTGCAGAAATACGGAATTAATTTTAATTTCATATTAAGCGTAGGGACCATCGAGCCGCGAAAAAATTTCAAAACCCTTATACTTGCTTTCGATATTTTAAAGAAAAAATACAAATTCAAGAACTTAAAACTTGTAATTGCAGGAAAGACAGGCTGGAAAAGCGAAGAAACTTTTGACTCCTATAACAAAAGTAAATACAAAGAAGACATAATATTTACTGGGGAAATAAGCGATCACGACCTTGTCCAGCTTTATAATACGGCAAGCCTTTTTGTTTATCCCTCTATATTTGAAGGTTTTGGCTTTCCGGTACTGGAAGCAATGAGCTGCGGGCTGCCTGTAATCGCATCAGGCACATCTTCCATACCGGAAGTTCTGCAACACCCTGACCTGTTATTTGAGCCTTTTGATGAAAAAGAAATATGCATAAAAATGGATGAGATTCTTTCTAATGATAATTTAAGCTCATACATCAGGAAACAATGCATCATAAATTCTAAAAAATTCAGCTGGCAGAAAACTGCAGCGGAAACATTCAATGTTTACAGGAATTGTATTTAAAATCTTGTTTTAAGATACAAGTTTCAAATTCAAAAAGATATAATGACTATAATTATGCAACCAGATTTATAAATAGGCTATTTGATTGATCTAAAAATAAGGATATGAAAAAATTTAAATATTTTGCCAATCTCTCAAGAATATACTTCTCTTATATAGCTGGGAAAAAGAATATCGCTTATTTCCCTGCAAAGCTCTGGATAGAGACATCAAGTTTGTGTAATCTTGAATGCCGTCTTTGTGTGAATAAAGACCTTGCTTCTGATAAAAAAGGTAATATGGATTTTGGGCTTTTTAAAAAAATAATAGATGAGGCAAAAGAGTCCGTATATGAAGCTAATCTTTTTCACAGAGGTGAGCCGCTCCTTAATCCTGAAATAATAAAAATGATAGATTATGCGGCAAATTCCGGCATCAGGACCAGGCTTCATACAAATGCTGTTTTGCTTGACTCTGAAATATCAAAAAAGCTTATAAGCTCCGGCCTGCACAGAATTTCTTTTTCATTTGACGGATACACAAAAGAGATGTATGAAAAAAATCGAATAGGCGCAAAGTTCGAAGATGTTTTATTTAAAATAAATGAATTTTTAAAAATAAAAAAATCCCTTTCTTCAAAGGCTCCCCACGCTACAATACAGATAATAGAATACGATGAAAACTTATCTTCGGAAGAACTTAAAAAAGAAAAAAGAAAATTCTTTTCTTATTTTAAGAATAATCCGCCAGACAGGTTTGTTGCAAGAAAGCCCCACAACTGGGGCGGTTCCCTGAAAATAGCTGGTTCAAAAAGCGATGCTGATAATATAAAAAAAACAAAAATATCAAAATGCACATTCCCATGGTATGCAATGGTAATATTAAGTGACGGAAAAGTAGTTCCCTGCCCCCAGGATTTTTTCGGTAAATTAGAAATAGGGGATATTTTTTTAAAAACCATAAAAGAGATTTTTAATGATAAAAAGATTATATCCCTGAGAAAGAAGTTCTCCGATAGAGATATTGATGATTTGCATCCATGTTCAAACTGCGATAGAGTTTTCAGGCGCACATTTTTAGGAATACCCACTGACTATATGGGAATTTTTTTCAAAGACAGTATAAGGAAAAATTAAAAAGCGAGGTAAACATGAAAGTTCTTGTCACCGGCGGGACCGGCTTTACGGGCGGCCATCTTGCAAAAAGACTGCTTGCATTAAATAACGAAGTAAGGGTGCTAGCCCGCTCAGAAGCTAAAGCTGAAGAAATTAAAAAGGCAGGAGCAGAGGTAGTCGTTGGAGATATAAGAGACAGAGACACAGTTTTTAAAGCTGTTAAAGGGGTCGAAAAAGTATACCATGTCGCAGCAGCATACAGGGAGGCTTATGTTGATGATAATTTTTACTGGGACACTAACTATAAAGGTTCTTTAAATGTATTTGATGCCTGCCTGGAATACGGCATTAAAAGACTGGTGCATACCAGTACAATAGGAGTCGTCACAACAGTAAAAAATCCTCCTTCAGATGAAAATGAACCCCACAGTCCCGGTGATGCTTATCAGCAATCCAAGTGCAGGGCTGAGATGGAAGCATTAAAATATGCAAAAGAAAAAAATCTGCCTGTGTCTGTTTTAAGGCCCGCAGCTATTTATGGTCCCGGAGATATGAGGCTTTTGAAAATGTTTAAAATGATAGCTAAAAGAAGATGGCTTCTGATGGGAAACGGCCAGGCATGCTTTCATATGGTTTACATAGATAATCTTGTTGATGGTTACCTTCTCTGCGGAGAAAAAAATGAAGCGATAGGGGAAGTTTTTATAATAGGTGACAGCAGATATGCAAGCTTGAATGAACTCTCAGGGCTTATAGCGCAGGAATTCGGTGTAAATCCACCAAAAATCCATATTCCCTATATGCCGGTGTATGCACTTGCAGCACTGGTTGAGGGAACATATAAACTATTTAAAATCAAAAAACAGCCTCCTATTTTTAAAAGAAGAGTAGCTTTCTTTAAGAAAAACAGGGCTTTCAGCATAGAAAAAGCCAGAAATGTGCTTGGGTATGAGCCTAAAGTCGATATGAAAACAGGTATCCACCTTACTGCAAAGTGGTATCTGGAAAACGGATTTATAAAAATATAAGTCGCATAAAAAATCAGTATGGCTAATTAGCGGGCATAATAAAAACATATATTTCGCTCAAACACAAAGGAATAATTTTTATTTATTTTTTGATTTTTTAAATGCTAAAATATAATCTCTTTTATTAAAAAGAAAGACTTTAAGTAATGTCAATCATAAAAAAAATAAAAGCTTTTTACCGTAAAAGAAAAAAAATAATAAATATTACTCTGCGTCTTGTCATTAGCCTTGGCTTGATTTTATTTTTGATTTTTTCACAATTTAAGGATTTTAAAACAATTTCTTCGACTTTGAAAAACCTGAATATCCTTCTGATTATACTGTCTTTTTTAACACATGCTTATGGAATTTGGATAACCGCTTACAGATGGCAGACTCTTCTAAAGACACAAAATGTTAGCACCTCCATCCCATTTCTTTCCGGCTCTGTACTTGTAGGAATGTTTTTTAATAACTTTCTTCCTACAAGCATCGGCGGAGATGTTTACAGAGCTTATGATGTTACAAAAAAAACAGGTTTCCCAATGAGTTCATCAGTCTCGGTAATAGTTATTGAAAGACTCTCAGGCATTATTGCATCCGGATTATTTGCAATCGCTGCTTTATTTCTTGGTTTTACGACTATTGGCGGCAAATCCATAGTAATCCCTATAATAATTTTTGTTGTCATAAGCCTTATTCTTTTTTTCCTTATACTTAACCCGAATATATTGGGATTGAAGAAACTTGCCAGAAAAATTAAATTTTTATCAAAACTTTTTGAAAAACTTAAGAATGTCTATGAGACTTTTCTTTCATTTAAAAAATATAAATGGGTTCTTGTAAAAGTCATGTTCTACAGCATTACTCTTCAGTTTGCTGTCATATTGAATTACTGGCTTGCAGCCAGAGCTCTTGGCATTGAGCTAAGTCTTACCGCTTTTATATTTATAGTTCCTGTTGTTACGATAATAGCAATGCTCCCCATCTCTCTGGGAGGAATAGGCGTAAGGGAAGGTTCCCTTGTTCTAATGATGGTCTCACTTGGAGCGCAGAATGAAAAAGCCGCTATGTGCTCTCTGCTCCTTTTTGCCATGCTTGTAATAATTGCAATAATCGGAGGAATAATATACGGGACAAGACCCATAATTGAAAAGAAAGAAAAAGATAAAATACTGTAATATTGTCTTTCTCATATTATTTTAAGATTTAAAAAGATTCATGCATCGCAATCAACAACGATTCCCTAACTGCTTTTGCATAGGAAGCAAAAGGGCATTTATGCTCGGCTGATAAAAGGCTTTTTCTACTTGTCTGATAAGAGGACATTCCTACTTGGCTGTTACACTAAAATACGCTTACCTTGACATAAAACCTTACAAGCTGTAGTATGAAGCAGTTTATTAGAAAAGGCTTTGGGGAAATGCTTAACTCGTCTCTATTTTCAATATTATTTTTTTCTTCATGTATAGTTTCGCTTGCCAGCGGGATATTCGTATTGCTGAATAATCGTAAAGCACCTGCTAATAAGTGTTTTTTTGCTTTGATAATGGCAATTGCTTTATGGTCAGCGGGTCTGGCAATTGCTACAATTGCTCCCAATGCTGCAATAGCTGAAATCTGGCGGCGGTTCTCAGCCCTTGGCTGGGGAACTGCCTACAGTATCCTGCTGCATTTTATATTGATTTTAACAGGAGCAAAAACAATCCTTAAAAAGTGGTGGTTTTATGTATTGATGTATCTGCCTGCTTTGATAACAGTGCTTGCTTTTGCTATTCCTGTGGGCATCAATCCTTCGCCATATAAACTTTACCGAACAGAATTCGGCTGGATGAATATATCTCAGAATAATATCTGGGACTTGATTTTTTATGCCTACTTTATCAGCTATATAATTATAGCTCTGGTACTTTTATTGCGATGGGGCAAAAAATCAAAAGACAAAAATATTAAACTGCAATCACTCATAGTTTTTATATCTATTTTATCTGCATTTATTGTCGGTTCATTTACATATGTATTCTTAAGCAGCTTTTTCCCTAAAATACCTCAAATGGCACCTGTCGTTATGTTAATTCCCATCATTGCCATATATCACGTTCTAAAAAAATATAGTTTCAGGGTATTTGAGCCGGTTGAAAGAAAAAGCAGCTATTTAAACATAATTATAACAGTTACCATATATGTAATTATATCATTTATACTAATACGTTTTTCTACAAAACCGATTACTATAGGCTCTATTTACTTAAATGAATTTGTTTCCAGGGGAATAATTACACAAATACAAATGCTCCTTTCGGTCTATCTTGTATTAAGAGAAGAAAAACCAGGATTTATAGCAGCTGTTTTAATGAATTCAGCAAATTTGTTCAGCTCAATTATTTATATAATCAGGACTGGAACAACCGATTCTGTGCCCGGCATAATATCTTATTCGGGTGTAATTTTGATAATTGCCCTGATAAATAATTATAAAAATAAAAAAACTGCATATATCGATAGAATTAACAGCCAAAAGAAAAATCTTGTGGAATCTGAAAAGAAACTATATCAAATGGCTTATTATGATTCCCTGACGGAACTCCCCAATAAAGACTTGTTTTTTGATCTTTTAAACCAATCAATACTCGTAGCTAAAAGAAATGTTTCCCTGATAGGCGTAATGTTTATTGATTTTGACTCTTTCAAGTCAGTCAATGACATAGGGGGCCACGCAGTCGGTGATAAAGTGTTGCAGAAAGTAGCAAATCTGATATCTTCCTGCTTAAGAGAAGAGGATACTATTGCAAGATTTGGCGGGGATGAATTCCTGATAAAAGTCGCTAATATTGAAAAAATCGATAATCTTTACAAAACAACGGATAGAATCCTGGATGCTTTTAAAAAACCTATCGTCGTTCAGGATATTGAATATTTTATTTCTGCAAGCATTGGAGTAGCCGTATATCCTGTAGACGGAGAAGACCCCGAAACTCTTGTAAAGAATGCTGACATAGCAATGTATCTGGCAAAAGAAAAAGGAAAAAATCAATCAGTTTATTTTACTTCAGATATAAAAGATGACACTATCAAGCATTTAAAATTGACAAATAACCTTTACAGGGCACTTGATAAAAATGAATTATTTCTGCATTACCAGCCACAGGTAAAAGTAGAAACTCAGGAAATTACCGGATTTGAAGCGCTGCTAAGGTGGGAAAATGAAGAATACGGAACTATACCTCCGAAAACCTTTATCCCTATGGCAGAAAAAACAGGGCTGATAAGGCCAATAGGATTATGGGTTTTTGAAACTGCATGTAGGCAGCTAAAGGAATTTCAAAATAACCATGGTAAATCTCTTACTATCTCCATTAACTTATCATTATTACAGTTAAAAGATACCGGTATTGTCGATAAGATAGCAAGCATATTGAAAAATACGAATACTGATCCAAAAAATGTCCAGATTGAAATTACAGAAAGTACTGCTTTTAATGAAGAACCTTATATTTTAAAGCGGCTTAAGGAATTAAAAAAACTTGGGATTTTAATATCGATTGATGATTTCGGAACGGGTCATTCATCCTTCAGCCGTCTTAAGACATTCCCGATTGATTTAATAAAAATCGATATAGAATTTGTGCATGGAATATCTTCTAAATTACAAAAAGATACTGCAATTATAAAAAGCATAATTCAGATTGCTAAAAATCTCGGAGTCCAGGTACTTGCAGAAGGAGTAGAGACAGAAGACCAGTTCATATATTTAAAGAAGAGCAATTGTGATAAAATCCAAGGCTTTTACTTTTATAAACCTATGCCTGCCACTGAAATCAATTCAGTTCTAAAAAGCTAGTAAAATCATTAATGCTTCAATCACCTACATCAAGTTATGATGCAGGGCTTAAAATCCCGGAATAAAAAACATGTTCTTATTATATAGACAAAGGAAATTATCCCTTAACACGTGATAATTATTGTTATGCTTTACTCATTATAAAATATGAGTAGAAAGCATGGTGATGAAATGCGACTAGAGGATATTAAAACAGATAAGAACAGCTATGGAGGACAATGACAATAACAAGAAAGGAGGATGGCTAAAAGAATGCAGAGGCATTAATAAAATTCCAGTAGTGGGAGTTGTAAACAGAGAAGAAAAAAGCACTTGTAAGCAGCAAGGGACAGAAACTAACCTGCAAGTAATCAGTTACAATTTTAAATCAGATATGTGTGGGCAACACTTATTGTTATAAGTAACAAATTTCATGGATACGACAGATTAAGATTTACAGATTACATACATTTAAAGATAGACCATAGCAAAATGTTTGTTGATGATGATATATATACCAATACCGTTGAGAGCTTTTGGGCAATAGTTAAAAGAGCGGTTTATGGAATTTATTTTACCTTTGAGGAAGTATTTACAGCAATATATTAATGAGTTTATTTTCTGATATAATAATAAAGAAATTGATAGTAGTTTTGATATGGTATATAAAAATAATATTTTAGTATAATAATTTTCTATTATATAATTATAGTGGTAAAATAAATAATTTAACTATATGAAAATATAACTATGGTCTAAGGATTTGAATAATTATGTGATTGTTATAAATACACGAAAAACCCAATGTATAGGTAAGTTAAAACAAAATATTGTAAATTGTTTGAATACTACTTTTACTTGTGGCAAAGTTTATTTATACCCTGGAGTTATAAACCACATTAAAAAAAATCATTTTTATTGCTATCAAAACTATTTGAAACTACTACCCGATATCTTACAGAATCCTGATTATATTGGAATAAATCAATTGCACCTTAATAGTATAGAGTTAGTAAAAGTATATGCAGATATTGTTTTGGTCTCAATAGGGAAAAATGTGGATGGTTATTTATATGTTTCAAGCTTGTATGATATAAGTATAAAAAAGGTTAATAAACGCTTAAATTCCGGTAGGTTAGTAAGGGTAACTTGACAAAATCATTGCTTAGTTATAAATTTACAATGTTGTTTAAAAAACAAATAGCCTTAGTTAGGACTATTGAGGTAGAAAAGGTTCTCTACGCGCTACGCAAGTAGTTAACAGAAATGAAGGGTTTGCCGTCCTTCCTTTAGTCCTTTCAGGATAAATAAAAGCTCCTAAGCAATTAGGAGCTTTATAATTTTAATAGCTATTTGGGTCATTTTTTATTTGAAGGTGAAATTAATCTTTCTTGCTAATC
>JAQVJB010000085.1 GCA_028695395.1 Actinomycetota bacterium
GTTGCAACTGCAACTGCAGCTGCCCTGATGGATATGGAATGTGAAATATTTATGGGTAAGGAAGACACAGAACGCCAGGCATTAAATGTCTTCAGGATGGAGCTTCTCGGAGCTAAAGTGCATACTGTTACATCAGGTACCATGGTGCTAAAAGACGCAGTAAATGCAACAATGCGTGAGTGGACTTCCCGAATGCATGATACCCATTATGTACTTGGTTCAGTAATGGGACCCCATCCTTTTCCGACAATTGTAAGGGATTTCCAAAAAGTAATTGGAAAAGAGATAAAAGAACAGCTTATGGAAAAAGAAGGAAGACTGCCTGATGCTGTTATTGCATGCATAGGCGGTGGAAGCAATGCCATGGGTTCTTTTTATGAATTCATAAGCGAACCTACTGTTAGGCTGATCGGTTGTGAAGCTGCAGGACTTGGAGTGGATAATCCAAAAAATGCGGCTACGATTGCCACAGGCAAAGTCGGGATTTTCCATGGAATGAAATCATATTTCTGCCAGGATGAATATGGGCAGATTGCACCAGTATATTCAATCTCAGCAGGGCTGGATTATCCAGGAGTCGGACCTGAACATGCTTATCTTTCTGACAGCGGCAGAGCTGAATATTTCCCTATCACCGATGAAGAATCAGTAAAAGCATTCGAATATCTTTCAAGAACCGAAGGCATAATACCGGCAGTGGAGAGTGCTCATGCTATTGCATATACAATGAAACTTGCTCCCTCTATGTCTGCAAAAAAGATAATAGTGGTGAATCTTTCTGGAAGAGGAGACAAAGATGTGGCAGCAATTGCAAGATACAGGGGGGTAAAAATCTATGAGTAAGATTACTGAAGCATTTAAAAAAAACAAAGCTTTCATTGCTTTTATTACTGGCGGAGATCCAGATATTGAAACTACTGAAAAATTAATAATTGCCATGGCAAAAGCAGGCACTGACCTTATAGAAATCGGCATTCCTTTCTCTGACCCGGTAGCTGAAGGGATAATCATACAGGATGCCGATGAGAGAGCGCTGAAAGCCGGATGTACTACCGATAAACTTTTTGAAATGGTTAAAAGGGTAAGAAAGAAGACAGGCATTCCATTGCTGTTTATGACCTACATCAATCCAGTTTTTACCTATGGGAAAGAAAGATTTGCAAAAAAATGTGCAGAATGTGGAATAAACGGAATTATTATTCCAGACATGCCTTTCGAAGAGAGATATGAGCTATTAGAAGAATTTAATACTAATAATATAGATCTGATTTCAATGGTGGCACCTACGTCAGAAGAAAGGATTGAAGTCATAGCCAGAGAAGCTAAAGGGTTTATTTACTGCGTATCTTCTCTTGGTGTAACAGGAGTCAGAGATATAATAACTACTGATATGGGAAAAATGATTAAGAAAATCCGCGAAGTAACTGACACACCTTGCGCAATCGGATTTGGCATCTCAACTCCGGAACAGGCATCCGTTATGGCAAACTTATCGGATGGAGTAATAGTCGGCAGTGCAATTGTAAAAGTTATTGCAAAATATGGAAGAAAAAGCATAAAACCTGTTACTGATTTTGTCAAAAGCATTAAAAACGGTATACGGGATGGTGCTAACAAGCATTAATAAAAAATAATACTTTTAGTATTTAATATAGAATAAAGCGACAATATATAATAATAAAAAAAGGAAGAAATATTATGTATAAAACAATTATGAGTAAAGCTACAACTCACCAGGAGTTGTCGGAACAGGAGATTTTTAACCTTATACGGTCGATAAACAATAATGAAGTCAGCGATGTTCAGATTGCAGGTTTTCAGGTTGCGCTCCTAATGAAAGGTGCGACACTTGAAGAAATTGCATATATCGCAAAAGCAATGCGGGAAAACTGTATCCCTCTCAGGCCTAAAGTAAAAGATGATTTAATGGATACTTGCGGGACAGGTGGAGGAAGCAGCACTTTTAATATCTCCACTGCAACTGCAATAGTAGCTGCTGCAGCGGGGATTCCAATTGCAAAGCATGGCAGCCGTTCAATCTCAAGCCTTTCAGGTAGCGCAGACGTGCTTGAAGCACTGGGTGTAAATATTAATTTAACCCCTGCTCAGGCTGAAAAGATGATTGAAGACATAGGCATAGTATTTATTTACGCCCCGTTATTTCATCCTGTTATGTGCAAGGTCCTTCCTGCAGAAACAGATTTAGGAATTAAAACAATTTTTTATACTATTATAGGTCCGCTCATAAACCCTGCTTTTGCCCCAAGACATCTTCTTGGTGTGTATAAACCAGAACTGCTGGACAGTGTTTCTTATGTAGCAAAAGAATTAGGATATACACATGCAATGTTTGTTTACGGACTTGATGGCCTGGATGAAATATCTCTTATAGGTAAAACAAGGATAAATGAACTTAAAGGTGGGAAAATAACGACTTATGAAATCCAACCCGAGGATTTTGGTATGAAAAGATGTTCTCTTGATGAAATAAAAACAGGGACTCCACAGGAAAATGCTAAAAGCATTATCGGTGTATTTTCCGGAGAATTAAAAGGCCCTATGAGAGATGCAATAGTGCTTAATGCAGCAGGAGCATTAAAAATAGGCGGAAAGGCTAAAAGTTTTGATGAAGGAATTATAATTGCCAATGAACTTATAGACAACGGAGCAGCAGGCAAGAAATTAAATCAGCTTAAGGAAATGTCTAATTCTTTCTTAAAATAATACGGTTTTTCTAAAATGAACTGATTTATTTTTAAGCAAAATAATTCTTTTCCGGTATAGATAAATGAATACAAAATTTTCAGATGCAATATTAAAAAGAAAAAAAGAAGGATTTATCCCTGTAATTCCTGACATAAAATGCATTTCACCAAAAGAAGGCGACATGCTTAAAGGAAGAGACCCGGTAGAAATTGTTAATAAACTTGTTGATGCAGGAACGCCAGCCCTGTCGGTTGTAACAGAGAGCCAGTATTTCGGGGGGTCAATGGAACTTCTGGCAAAGATTACTAAAAAATTTCCATATATTCCGGTACTTCGTAAAGATTTCATAAAGAATATTGATGAATTAAGATTATCCAGAGAATATGGAGCAAGCGCAATTCTTCTTATCTGTTCCGTACAACCATTTCAAAATATAAAAATGCTTTACGATAAAGCAATTGAAGAAAAGCTCGAGCCTCTTATCGAGGTTCACACAAAGGAAGAACTAAAATTTGCACTTAAGATAGGAGCCAGCCTTATAGGGATAAATAATAGAGATATTGTCAGGCTTGAGAAAGATGAGGGAACAGTTTCATTAACCAAAATGCTTATAAGGCATATCCCTGGTAATGTAACTGTCATTAGTGAAAGTTCTATTAAAACACCTCAAGAGGCAAAAGAAGCAATAGATGCCGGCGCAGATGCAGTTCTTGTCGGAACAGCATTATGGCAGGCGCAAAATGCTAATGATCTTTATTTTTCTTTAGCTGGCAGGATAGATTAAGAATCAGACAAGAAAAAGAATTTAAATAATATAATATAAAAATCTGGGTTTAATCATAATTTCAACGAATATAAAATCGAAGAATATAAAAAATCATAGAGGCACCGAGTTGATAAATGATAAATGAGAGCAGTATCAAGGTTAAAATATGCGGTTTAAAAAAAAGAAAAGACGTGAAGTCTTGTATTGATATGGGTGTCGATATTGTGGGAGTTGTTGTTGACTACCCGATTTATGTGCCATGGAATTTAAGCCGTGAAGAAGCAAAACCCTTAATTGAAATGGTTAAATATCCTCATAAAAGCTGTATTGTTACCGGTGGCGCACCTGAAAAGATAATAGAACTTGCAACCAGTTTAAAACCATCAATTGTACAGCTTCATTATAAAGAAACTCTTAAGGATACAATTATTATCTCAGACGCTTTAAGCAAAATCGGTATAGATGTTATAAAGACAGTACCCCCTGAGCCAGTCGGTATGATTTTTCAGTTTGGGACAACAGATATAGAGAAAATAGTTAAAAGCCTTTGTGATACAAAAGTATGCGGGTTGCTTGCAGATTCCCGTATTCCTTCAAATGCAGCTGAAAACGGCTCAAAGCTTGATATCGGATTTTTAAGACAGATAATCAAGTATTCTTCGAAGCCAGTGATAACTGCAGGAGGCATCAACCCGGAAAATGTATGTGATTTTATAGAAAAGACAAAAACCAGCTTTATTGATGTTATGACAGGTATTGAAAAATCTCCCGGAGAAAAAGACATAAGAATGTTATCTGAACTACTCCTGGCAGTAAAGAAATTTCAACCATAACATAGAATATAAAATAATCCTCTTCTAAAGAAAATATTAAATCCTTTGATTTTAATTTATAATCATTATTTAATTATATTTTAAAATCTGGGATTATTTAAAATCCAAGATTACTAAATTAAATATACTAGTTATTATTATGATAATTTTTCAGGATTATTAAAAAACAACATCAGGGAAAATGAATATATTATTGGTTCGTCCGGTTACAAATAAAATGCCTATAATAATACCTAATCTGGGGCTGGGATATCTGTCAAGCAAGTTAAAGAAACATGGCCATTCGGTTACCATACTAGATTGTGCAAAGCTTAATTATGGTTATAAAGATTTTAGAAATTTTTTAAACACTAAAGAATTTGATATTGCCGGTTTTCAGGTTTTTACTTGTGATTTTTCTTCAGTCCAGAAAATGATAGATATTGTAAAAGAAGTAAATTCAAATATTATTACTATCGCGGGAGGGCCGCATATATCAGGGCTGCCGGAACATACAATGAAGACAATAAGAAATCTGGACTATGGCTTTTACGGAGAGGCTGAGATAGGAATAGTAAAATTCTGTGATTATATTTCGGGAATGACCAATAATTCCGGAGAAAAAGAAACGATATTAGAGACTAGATCAGAGACATATAACAAAGGAGTAACTGGTGCTGGAAAAGAAATAGAGACGGAAGCAAAGACAGATACTGGAAAGAGAACAGAAAGTGGAACTGGAGATAACACAATAAGAGAGACAGTAAGTTTATCGGAAATTCCCGGTCTTATATACAGAAATGGTAATGAAGTTCTGGTTAATGAAAGAAAAGCAACTGAAGATCTTGACAGTCTTGATTTCCCGGATTGGGAATCAATAGATCCAAATACATATCCGCATGCACCGCATGGAACTTTTACAAAATCGCTGCCGGCAGCCCCAATAATAACTTCAAGAGGATGTCCTTATTCGTGTACGTATTGCGGCGTAAAAAATAATACAGGAAAGCGTCTGAGAATGCGCAGCCCGGAAAACATTATAAGCGAAATTGAACTGCTCATAGAAGAATACGGGGTAAAAGAAATACATATTGAAGATGATAATTTTACATTCAACAGGGAGAGGGTGGTTGAATTCTGCAATCTTCTTCTGGATAGAAACATAAATATAAACTGGGCATGTCCTAATGGAGTAAGGCTTGATACTCTTGATGAAGAACTTCTAAAATTAATGGAAAAAGCCGGATGTTATTCTTTTGCGGTGGGTATTGAATCCGGTTCACCCAGGATTTTAAAAGATATGCGCCGACAGGTAACTATAGAAAAAATGAGAGAGAAAATAATGCTGATAGCAAATACTACCAAAATTAAAATGACTGGTTTTCTGATGGCAGGCTATCCCACAGAGACAATTGAAGATATAAAAGAGACGATTAAATTTGTTAATTCTCTTCCATTAAACAGGGTGCAGTACAGTAACTTTTTACCTCTACCAGGAACCAGAATTTTTGATGAATTGCTGGAAAAAGGTGAGATAGATTTAGGCTCTCTTTCCTGGGATAATTTTCAGGATAATGCAATAATATATTCTCCTCCGGGAATTCCACAAGAAGAGCTGCATAAAATTTTAAAAAGTGCATTTTATAAATTTTATTTTCGTCCAAGAATAATTATCAATCTTCTAAAGGAAATACACTCTTTTAATCAGTTTAAATTTGTGTTCGCTAGATTTATAGATATTTTTAAATAATATTATCAGCCTGAATTAGTAGCAGTAAAGATTTTAATAATTAAAAGACCTCTATTTTATTTATAGAGGTCTTTTAACATAATTGGGGAATAGTTTCTTAAGATTTAAAATAATAATTTATACAGGGGGAGCTAAATTATGCGTCCCCCTACAAGGTGAAGGGGCCAAATTATATACTCCTATTCACAGAAAATCCTTACTGTTTCTTTACCTTCAACATTTACCAGGATATCGTCAAGCTGGCTGAATATTTCATCAAGATCTTCAGGTTTAATATTGTTGATATCAGCTTCAATACCTTTTTCCAGCAATGCATCATTGACTTTTCCTCTTGCATTTTTAGGTATAAGGGAGGCAAATTTTACCCCGGCTCTTATAAGTTTTAAAGGCACTCTTATATCAACCTTATCCTGCTTTTCACTTTCTGGTCCCGGTTCTACCTTTACTCTCAGATATCTTGGTAATTTTGACGAAGATCTCGAAATATTATCTTTATCTTCGTATTTCTCTTCTGAAATTGCTTCCAGCAGTTTTTCTGCTTCATCTGTATTTATTTTTCCTCCTGCAAGCATTTCAAGTATTTTTTTTCTTTCTTCCATTTCTTTCTCCTTCTTTCACTTAAAATTTTATAAATATTCCTTATTTTTTTTGTACTTTCAATATTTTGATAATCGACCATTAAATTTAAAGATTGAAAAATATTAAATCATCTGTTGTCCTTTAACTTCTTTAATGCTTCTTCAAAACTTATTTCTTTATTTTCAAGCTGCTCGAGAACTTCATTTCTGGAAGCTGGAGGATTAATCTCTATAAAATCCAGTTTCTCAGCGAGTTTGTTCAGCCTGTTTTTAACTGTCGGATAGCTTATCCCGAAAAGATCTTCCATATCTTTTATCGAACCCTGAGTTTTTATAAAGGCTGCCACAAATATCTGTTCTTCCAAAGTAAGATGGGCAAGGGGAGGAAGTTCGAATTCTCCTTCAATAGTGATACCATTTTTTTTAATTCTTACTTTCTCCACTGTAATTGATTCCCCGCCAGTCAGCTCAGTAAGTTCCCGCCATTCATTTTTCATTTCTCTCTCCATCTGTAATTATATAAATTATTTATTATTTTAATATAAAATAATAAAAATAATTAATAATGTCAAGTATTATATTAAATATATTAATATAATAACCCTATTAATATTAATTATATTAATTTATCAGATACTGGCCTAATTATTTTAGCTGATCATTTTATATTTTAATGGCTGAATTATTTTAGCTGCTGATGTTATCTTTTAATTAACATAAAAATATTTAAAGAGTAAAATTAAGCAAGGACATATAATCCAATATTATTAACTATAGGATTTAAAAGAATCTTTCATTTAAAATGGATAATTTTTTAAACAGCAGCTTTGTAAAAAATTTATTTTTTTATTGGGACCATTAAGCCTGAAAGGAGTCTGTAATGAAGAATCCGGACAGGGAAGCGGAAGAAGTAAAAGAGTACATAAACAGTCAGCCGAATCCACAGAAAGAAATATGTATATATTTAAGAAATCTTATCCATAAAACGTTTCCCGGGATAAAAGAAGAGATGAAATGGGGAGCACCTGTTTTTGGCGATGGCAAGTTTTATATAGGAGCTTTTAAAAAAGATGTAAATCTCGGGTTTTTAATTAACGGATTAAGCAGAGATGAGATTGCTTTGTTTGAGGGAAGCGGCAAAACGATGAGGCATATAAAAATAAAATCAATAGAAACTGTGGATGAAGAAAAATTGATAAGATTGCTTAAGCTGGTAAATGAAAAATCAAAATGCTGTTTTAATACCCATGCCAAAAAATAATTAAGATTTTCAAGTCGTTTATATTCAGGGATTAAACTCATCTTTTAGA
>JAQVJB010000004.1 GCA_028695395.1 Actinomycetota bacterium
CATCTAGCAGCTCTTTGAGCTCCAGATTGCTTTTTGTTCTGATGTAATTACCATTTATCCAATTTAACTTATCAATATCAAATATTGCTGGATTTTTTGATACATCCTTTAATTTGAATTTCTTGAAGATGTTACTTAAGGCAAAAAACTCCTCTCCGTCTTTGGGAGCCCATGAAAGCAGAGAAAGGTAATTCACAATTGCTTCTTTAAGATAACCTTCTTCCCTGTACTGCGTAATTGTAGTGGCGCCATGCCTTTTGCTTAATTTTGAACCATCTTTTCCTAAAATCATTGAAAGATGTGCAAATTCAGGTATATCATAAGCAAGGCTTTTAAAAAGCATTATCTGCCTTGCAGTATTTGTTATATGGTCTTCTCCGCGCAAAACATGCGATATTCCCATGTCATTATCATCAATTACTACTGCAAAGTTATAAGAAGGAGTCCCGTCTGATTTGATAAGCACAAAATCGCTTATCACATTTGAAATAAATTTAATCTCGCCTCTTATTAAATCATTGAATATTATCTCACCAGGTTCAACTTTGTATCTTATCGTATATGCTTTTTTTTCTTTTAGATTTTTCCCTATCTCTTCTTCTTTAAGATCACGGCATTTATTATCATAACCGGTAGGTCTTCCTTCCGAAATCAGAGATTCTTTAAGATTATCCAGCCTTTCAGGGCTGCAGAAGCATCTATATGCTTTTTTTTCTGAAACTAGTCTTTCTGCTTCCCTTAAGTAAATATCGAGTCTTTCGCTTTGACGGTAAAATTCATCCCAGTCAAGCTCCATCCATTTTAAATCATTAATTATCGAATTCTCAAATGCCTTATTAGATCTTTTCAAGTCGGTATCTTCTATTCTTAAGATAAGCTTTCCGCCCATGCTTCTGGCTGCTAACCAGTTGAACAATGCTGTCCTTGCAGTTCCTATGTGCAGCCCTCCTGTTGGAGAGGGTGCAAACCTGAATCTTATTTCTTTTTTATTTTTTATTTCCATTTACCAAACCCAAATAATATGTTTTCTGCAATAATAATCATCTAAAATAAAAAAATTGACATAATCAATTATTGAAAATATTCACTATATTTTTCTAATTTTTTCGAGCAACACCACGCTTTGAGCAGCAATTCCCTCTTCTCTTCCGCAAAAACCAAGCCCCTCAGTAGTAGTTGCTTTTATGTTTATTGTATTTAATTCTGTTTCAAGTATTGTAAAAAGCTTTTCTCTTATTCTCTGGATATAGGGCGCTATTTTCGGTTTTTCAAGAATCAGTATATTATCACAATTAACTATTCGATAACCACACTCTTTCATCAAAACCATTACTTTTTCAAGCAAGATAGTACTAGAGATATCTTTGTAAGCAATATCATTATCTGGAAAATGCATGCCTATATCACCAAGGCAGCAGGCGCCCAGAATTGCATCATTTATTGAATGAATAAGGACATCTGCGTCTGAATGGCCAGCCAATCCTTTACTGTAATCTATCTTGACGCCTCCAAGTATGAGTGGCCTGCCTTCTGTAAATCTATGCACATCATAACCTATTCCTATTCTATGCATTTTTTAGTTTTTCCCTTTCAATGTATCCCATTTTTGGAAATAATGAGTTCTGCTAAAAATAAATCTATAGGAGTCGTTATTTTTATATTTTCATGGTTTCCCTTTATTATCTTAACTTTATAACCTAATTTTTCAACAAGCATTGCATCATCAGTTGCAGGAGTATTATCTTTTTCTGCATAATCATATGCCTCTATAAGCACATCCTTAAAAAAAGTCTGGGGGGTCTGGGCATGATAGACAGTTTCCCTTGGTATGGTTTTTATGCAACCATCACTAAAATCTATTTGTTTTATTGTCTCATATGCAGGAGCTGCAAGAATAACCCCCTTGACATTTTTATCTTCCTTATTGAATTGTAAAAGCTTTTTAAAAAGCAAATCCACATCTGCTGAATAAATAAGAGGTCTTACACCATCATGGACTGATATCATTTCACATTTATCCGGGATAAACTTCAAAGCATTGCTTACAGTCTCCTGCCTTGTCTCCCCACCTATTATCAGCCTGGTTACTTTATCAAAGCCGAATTTATTTATTATATTTTTTTTTGTATATTCAATATACTCAGCAGGAACAAGTATAAATATCTCGTCTACAAGTTTTGATTTCTGAAAAACATTAACAGTATGCGCAAGAATAGGTTTTCCGCATAACTTGATAAACTGTTTATTTATATCTGCCCTTAACCTTGTACCTTTACCCGCAGCTGTGATTATTCCAAGATTCATTACTCTCCATTTGCTGCTTTTGAAAAAATCATCCGGCCTGCCGGAGTCTGAAGAATTCCAGTAATTAAAATATCTATTTCCTTTCCAACCAGTCTTTTACCGCCTTCGATGACAATCATCGTGCCATCTTCCAGATAAGCTACTCCCTGTTCTTTTTCTTTACCTTCCTTGATAACCTCGACCTTCATTTTTTCCCCTGGAAGCACTACAAGCTTCAAAGCATTCTGGAGGTCATTAATATTAAGGACTGCAATACCTTTAAGGTTAGCGACTTTATTAAGATTATAGTCTGAAGTTACAATAATTGCCTCAAGTTCTTTTGCAAGCAAAATCAATTTTGAATCTACGCTATTATTTTCTGCAAAATCTTTTTCCAGAAACTTAATATTAAGTTTTTTATTATCCCTGAGTCTCTGAAGTATATCCAATCCGCTGCGGCCTTTTAATCTTTTGAGATTATCGGAAGAATCTGCAATACCCTGTAATTCATTTACGATAAAGCCTGGTATGATAATTTCTCCTTCAATAAAGCCGGCAATTATAATATCAGCTATTCTTCCATCTATTATCGAACTGGTATCAAGTAACTTAGGCTTGGCATTAACTCTATCAATACTCTTGGCTTTACCTTGAATATCTATATATCCTTTTTCTGATTTTTCTTTTTTATTTAATTTAAAAATAGTCACAAGCAGTTCTTTATTCCTCAGTGCGAGTATTATCCCTGCATAAGAAAAAACAAGGACAAGAAAAATAGGTATGAATATCCCGACAAAAGGAATAGACCTTAAAGCAATCGATACGAGAAGAGCTAAAACTATCCCTGTCGTAAGGCCAAGAAGCCCGATTATAAGATTATTACCAGGAATATCCTTAACTCTTTTATCTATTTCAGTAACATCTTTTATAATGCGACGGCCTATCAATGTACCGAATAAATAACCTAAAAATGCAAAAAATATGATTCCGACAAATTGTCCTATTAATAAAAAATTACCTTTAAGGTAATCTGTTAAGAAAATATTTACCAAATAATATCCGGCACCAGCGCCAACGATTAAAAAAACTACTTTAAATATGAGCAAAACCATAAAACCCACCAATATTATTTTAATTTTATAAATTTATCTTGTTTTCCAATCCTCCCTTTCCATTATATATTTCATTATAAAAATAATACTCGGAATATTTCTTAAGCCTATCATAAAAAGTTTTAGCTTTAATCTTGCCCAATCCGTTTACATTTGCAAGGTCTTCTACATCTGCTTCCATAATATTCTTAAGATTCTTAAAATTATTGATTACATTATTAACTATCCCCTGCGGTAATCTTATGACTTCGGAAATTATCCTATAGCCCCTTGCATGCACATTATGCTCAATCGGATTATCTTCTTTATTATAGCCTAAAAATTCTATTATGGATTCCAGGTCAGAAATCTCATCCGATTCCATGCTAAGTATTTTATCCTTTAGCTTTAAAGGTTCTGTTTTAACATCTTCAGTAATATAATCTTTAATTATTTTTATATAATTGTCCTCAACATTATCCATTAATTCAGCAATCTGCATTTTAAGAAGCCTGCCGTCTGTGCCAAGTTCAGTAATATATTTATTGACTTCTTTTGCTGTCTTGTGGACAATAATAGCTTTTTGAAAAACACTGGCCACATCAAAAAGCGTTACTATCCCTTCAAGTTCTCTGACAGTGAGATTCTGAAGCAGTTGGTTAAGTCCGGTTTTAAATTTTTCCAGTGTCTGCAGAGCCTGATTAGCTTTAGATAATATGATTCTTGGTTCTTCAAGAATATATTTAATGTTTTCAATATATAAAGTAACTGCATCACGTTTTTGGGAAATAGATATTACAAGCTCTTTTGTTTGTTTTGCAGTCCTTTCGGCAGTTATATGCCTTGTTCCTGTTTCAGAAGTAGAAATATCAGGATCAGGGAAAAGATGGGTATTTGCATATAATATTCTTTTTGTATCTGAGCTTAGTATAATAGCCCCATCCATTTTTGCAAGCTCATAAAGCTTGGCAGGTCCATAATTACAACCGATATAAAATCCGCCATTTGCAATTTTTAGGACTGCTTCCGAGTCGCCCAATACCAGAAGAGCACCAGTCTTAGCCTGGAGTATATATTCTATTCCAAGCCTGAGATCTGTCCCCGGTGCCACTCTTTTAAGGCATTTTAGGAGAAGCTCTTCTTCTTTTATATTCATCTTAAAAAAAATTAAACGCTTTTTATATAATAATTAATAAATAATATTTAAAAGTTAATTACAGATATTAATAATACAATAAATCAAATAATAAGTAATAATAAAATTATTTATAACTATACTTTTAATGTCGATTTAAAGAATTCATCAATATCAAATTTAAGCATATCCTCTTCAACATTAATCCTTATATTGCTGCCTGGTTTTATTTCCCCAAGTATTATTTTTTCAGATATAGGGTCTTCTATCAAAGCCTGGATAGCTCTTCTCATAGGCCTTGCACCCATCACAGGATCAAAACCCTTATCAATAAGCAAATCCTTTGCAGATACTGTCAATTCAAGATTAATACCCTGGTTTTCAAGCTGATTTTGAATTCTTGCAATCATTAAATCTATGATTTTGTATACTTCATCTTTTTTAAGTTTATGGAATACAATGATCTCATCAAGCCTGTTTAGAAACTCTGGTTTAAATGTATTTTTTAGCTCGCTAAGCACCTTATTTTTGATTTCATTATAAGATATTTCCTCATTATCGTTTTTCTGAAAACCGAATGGATTATTTTTCTGTATCTCTTTTGCGCCCAGGTTTGATGTCATAATTATAACAGTGTTCTTAAAATCAACTCTTTTGCCCTGTGAATCAGTAAGATGGCCGTCTTCAAATATCTGAAGAAGTATATTAAATACATCAGGATGCGCTTTTTCAATTTCATCTAAAAGTATTACGCTATAAGGTTTCCTCCTTATAATCTCAGTCAGCTGTCCTCCTTCATCATATCCCACATATCCGGGAGGCGAACCGACAAGCTTGGATACTGAATGTTTCTCCATATATTCGGACATATCGACCTGAATAAGTGATTCTTCCTTGCCAAACAAAAATTCAGCAATAGTTTTCGCTAGTTCGGTCTTACCGACTCCTGAAGGCCCTAGAAACATAAATGAACCTATGGGTCTTTTTGGATCTTTAAGGCCTGATCTGGAACGTCGTATTGCCTTTGATACAGTAATAATTGCTTCATCCTGTCCTATAACTCTTTCATGCAGACTATCCTCCATATGCATAAGTCTTTCTGTCTCTTTTTCAGTCATCTTGTACACGGGGACGCCGGTCCAGCTTGAAAGCACTTCGGCTATCTCATTTTCATCAACTTTTTCTTTCCCTGATTTTTCCAGCCGTTTCCAGGATTCAGTTATTTCATTTTTTTCCTTAAGCAGTTTTTTTTCTCTATCCCTTAATTCGGCAGCTTTTTCAAAATCCTGGTTTTCAATAGCAGATTCTTTTTCATTTATTACATTGATTATTTTTAAATCTATTTCTTTTAAATTTGGAGGTGTCATTATTGTTCTGATCCTGACTCTTGAAGCTGCTTCGTCTATAAGATCTATAGCTTTATCAGGGAGAAATCTGTCCGAGATATATCGCTGTGATAATTTAGCTGCAGCGATTATGGCATCTTCGGTAATAGTAATGCCATGAAAGTTTTCGTATCTTTCCTTTATTCCTCTAAGTATTTCTATTGTTTCATATATTGAAGGCTCGTCAACATAAATAGGCTGGAATCTTCTTTCAAGTGCCTTGTCTTTTTCGATATATTTTCTGAACTCAGTTATGGTTGTTGCGCCAATTGTCTGAATTTCACCTCTTGCAAGCATGGGTTTTAAGATACTTGCTGCATCTATAGCTCCTTCTGCGGCTCCGGCACCGACAAGATTATGTACTTCGTCAATAAAAATAATTACTTCGCCATCATCTTTTATTTCTGCAAGTACTTTCTTTAACCTTTCCTCAAAATCCCCCCTGTATCTTGAGCCAGCTATGAGAGAACCGAGGTCTAAGGTAAATATTCTTTTATTCTGCAGATTTGCCGGTACCTCTTTTGTTGCAATATACTGCACAAGGCCCTCGACAATAGCTGTTTTGCCTACGCCGGATTCCCCGATAAGTATGGGGTTGTTTTTTGTTCTCCTTGAAAGTATCTGCATTAACCTTTCTATTTCTTTTTCCCTTCCGACAACAGGGTCAAGTTTACCTTCGGCTGCCAGACCTGATAAATCTTTTCCATACTGGCTAAGTGTTTTCAGTATTTTTTTCTGTGCTTTTGAGCTTGAAATATTATCATTCGCAGAGTAAAAAGGATACTTTCTCAGCACTTCTTTTATTACCTCTTTGGTATTGTCAAGATTGATCCCCATGCTGTTTAAAACTCGTGCAGCTACTCCCTCGCCTTCTCTTAAAAGCCCGAGTAAAATATGCTCGGTGCCTATATAATTATGGCCCATCTGCAAAGCTTCTCTTAAAGATAGCTCAAGGACTTTCTTAGCTCTTGGCGTAAAAGGAATGTGTTCATAGGAATCAGAAGACCCTTCAGTAACAACTGCTTTCACGGCTAGTTTTATTTCTTCGCCTGAAAAACCCATTTCAAGCAGAACTTTTGAAGCTATCCCCTCATGCTCGTCAAGAAGGCCGAGAAGAATATGTTCTGTCCCTATATAATTCTGTTTTAAGAACCTTGCTTCATCCTGTGCTTTTACGACAACTTTTCTGGCTCTCTCTGTAAATCTTTCAAACATTTTTACCACCTTGATCCATTTTCCCGAAACTAGCTGGGTCTAAACCAGCAATATTATTCTTAAGTATTTCATCCCTTACGATGCATGCCCTTACAAAATCAATTTCGTCGATTGATGCTTTTTTATTTTTTATATGATTAAGCTCTATATTTGAATCAGTGATAAGGTCTATTAATTTATAGAAATTAAAATTCTTTACTTCATCGATTATCTTCAAGTCTAATCCGAATTTAATAATCGAAAGCAGCTCTACGGCTTCTTCAAATGAAAGCACCTTGGCATATTTCAACATTCCAAATGATCTGAATACACTGTCTTCTATTATAAAATTAATTTCAGAACTTATTTCCTTTTTTGCATTATTTTCTTCATCAATAATATTATGTGCTATTGCATCAAGTTCTTCAATTATACTTTCCTCATTCTTGCCAAGTGTCACAAGATTTGAAATCCTGAATAAATTGCCTATTATTTCATTACTGTCTGTTATATAACTGCTTACTCCATAACCTATCTGGTTTAAATTTTTTATAAAATCTATTATCCTGGTGCTTATTACAAGGGAAGGCAGGTGTGCCAGTATCTCTACCTTAAGACCTGTACCAAGAACAGAAGGGTTCGATGTGAGATAACCAAGATTCTGGCTGAATGAAAAACTTAATTTTTTCTCTAGCTTCTTTTCAATTTTTATTACTTCCCTGTAACAGTCTTTTATTTTTATTCCCGCCATATGGCACTGTATTTTAAGATGCTCATCTTCATTGATTATTATTGCAGTAAGCTTCTTATTATTCGCAAAACCTGATTTGAGGATTATTCCTTTGCCGGCAATCTTTTGAATCATCGAATCAGAAATCAAATGCTTGTCCATTAAAAGCTGCCTGTTTAGCCTTGGGATATCTCTTATGTAATAAAATTTAAAATTATTTAAAAATTTAATCGAACTTTTTGCTTCCTGAATCTGAAAAAGAATATTTTCCCTTTCAGTCCTGTCATTGGCTTCATTGAATTTATAACCTGAAACATTCCTGTAAAGGTATGCAGCACTATTCAATATGATATCCTGCTTTAACTGATTATCATATTTATAGCCTATATCTGTTAAACCTTTTAAATCTATGTCTCGGTCTTCCATTTATTTCTTATTTCTCTTTACGGAAAGATGAAGCTGCTTCTGGAGACTTGTAATCTTATCCCTTAGCTTTGCAGCTTCTTCAAAATTTTCAATTATAATCTGCTCTTCAAGCTTGAATTTAAGGTCCTTAATCTTTTTTTCTATTTTAAGCCTTTTATTGCAGTTTAAGGGAATCTTGCCTTTATGCTCTATGCCTGACTGAATTATTTTTATGAACGGTTTTAGCTCAAGCATGAAATCTTCATAACATTTCGAGCAGCCCAGTCTTCCTGATTTTTTCACCTGTGCAATAGTTGTGCCACAATTGCTGCATTTTTTATTCTCTCTTACATTTAAACTCAGCTCGTACTGATTTTGCCCTTCATCTGCAAAACCGCCATCTATCAAATTTCCTAAATCAATAGCCAACACATTAAGAAGAGAGCTTTCTTTCTGCTTATCATTTACAGTATCGTTTAAAAAAGAAAAATCTTTTATGCATTCCCTGCATAGATTCATCTTTTGAAGTTCACCATTATTGCCTACTGTAATAAAATGAATAAAAGCTTCATTTTTTCTGCAATTATCACAAATCATTAAAACCTGCCTATTAAAAAACCAAAAATTACAAAAGTATTAATTTTTAAACAATTTGAACAAATAATTATACAATAAATTACAAGCCGATTATAGCATTTTTGTTTACAAAATTTAAATTGGATAAAGACATTAAAAGATTATTATGTCTACTGGTAAATTATATATCTTTTTCATGCCTCATCAGGGGAAAAAGAATTACATCCCTTATAGACTGGCTTCCTGAAAGAATCATTGCAAATCTGTCGATTCCTATTCCTTCACCGCCTGTAGGAGGCATTCCGTATTCAAGTGCCTTCAGGAAATCAATATCGATCTTTCCAGTGATTCTTTCTTCCTCATCTTTACTTTTTACCTGCATTTTAAATCTTTCAAACTGATCTCTGGGGTCTATTAATTCTGAAAAAGCATTCGCTATTTCCTCTCCGCCTATAAACAGCTCAAATCTTTCAGTAAGTTCCGGATTATCCTGTTTTTTACGGGCAAGGGGAGATATTTCAACTGGATAATCTTTTATAAAAGTAGGATTTATCAGCTTTGATTCAACAAGATTTTCAAAAAGCTCATTAATTATTTTTCCCTTACCGGCATTATCTTCAATATTTATGTTATTTTCTTTTGCAATATTTTTTAATTCATTTACACTTATTTTAAAATCAACATCTATTCCTGCATATTTCTTTAGAGAATCGATCATTGTTATTTTCTCCCACTTGCAATCAAAATCTATCTCGCTGCCCCTATAATCGAATTTTAATTCTCCGGTAGCTTTTAAAGCGACAAATTTCAATAATTCTTCGGTAAGTTCCATTAACTCATTATAATCAGAGAAAGCCTGATAAAATTCAAGCATTGTAAACTCTGGATTATGCTTATATGAAATACCTTCATTCCTGAAATTCCTGTTTATCTCGAAAACTTTTTCAAAACCCCCTACTACTAGTCTTTTCAGATAAAGTTCCGGAGCGATTCTGAGATAAAGCTGCATATCCAATGCATTATGATGCGTTACAAATGGTTTTGCAGTCGCTCCCCCGGGAATAGGCTGAAGCATCGGAGTCTCTACTTCCAAAAAGCCCTTATTATTCAGAAATTCCCTAAATGCCTCTATCATTTTTATCCTTATAAGAAAAGCTTTTTTAACATCAGGATTGACAATAAAATCAAGGTATCTCTGTCTGTACCTGGTTTCCTTATCCTTAAGCCCATGCCATTTTTCAGGAAAAACTCTTAAGGATTTACTAAGAAGGATAAAATCTTTAACATTTATTGTCAGTTCATTTGTATGAGTTTTAAATATTTTTCCTTCAACTCCAATGATGTCACCTATGTCCAGACTTAGAAATTCATTATACTTCTCTTCACCGACATTATTAATATTAAGATATAATTGTATCTGTCCGCTGAAATCTTTTATCATGCTGAAAGTTGCTTTGCCATGTTTTCTGAAAATCATTATCCTTCCAGCAAGCAAGAATACTTCTTCTATTTTCTGCTGATTATCTATATCTGAATATTTTTTCTTTAAAGTATCTGTATCAGTAGTGGGCTTAAAGTTTCTGGAATATACATCTTTGGAGTTCTCCCTTAAATTCTTTATTTTTTCAATTTTTACCTGCAGGGGCTCACTTAAGGGGTCTTCAAGCTCAAGGAGGTATTCTGCTTCGGAGTTCTCAATATTTTCAATATTTAATTTAGGGTTTTCATAATCCGGAGCATTCTCATTTTTTATGTTTTCGGTCATAGTAATATAATGTCCTATCTGCTTATTAAAATATTATTATAAGGAGAATTAAAAAATATCTATTATCTTTAATCTTAATATCTTACCGGGTATTTTTACTGAGATTTCATCTTTGATCTTTCTTCCAAGCAGCGCTTTACCAAGAGGCGATTCATCTGATATTTTCATATTTTCAGGTTCAGACTCAACAGAGCTGACAATTTCAAATTTTCTATTTTTGTTTTCATCCATATCTCTTACTACAACAAGCGAACCAATATCAATAGAGTCTTTATTGACTTTTTTATCAACAATCACATAATTCTGAAGAATATCATTTATCTGCTCTATTCTTCCTTCAACAAAAGCCTGTTCGTTTTTAACATATTCGTATTCCAGATTCTCAGCAAGGTCTCCGCCTGAATTCTTGGCTTCCTTTAATCTCTCAGCAATTTCTTTTCTTTTATTCTTTATTAGATAATCAAGATCGTTTAATAGTTTCTCATAACCTTCTTGAGTTATTCGATATTCTTTCATTAGGATTGTCTCCTGAAAAATTAAACATTAAAAATATGTGCACGTATTATATTGCAATATAATGTAGTTGTCAAAGAAGAATTATTATTATTTATTATCATTAAGGAAATGCTCAAATAATATGAAATTTATAATCCTGAAGCTGGATTTCAAAGTTAAAATTAACCGAATCTTCCTGTTATGTAATCTTCAGTTCTTTTATCAGACGGATAAGTAAAAATTTTTTTTGTATCTTCATATTCAATGAGCTTTGCTGCTTCTCCCTGCTTTTCCATTAAAAGAAAGGCTGTCTTTTGAGAAACTCTTGCAGCCTGCTGCATATTATGGGTTACTATTATTATCGTATAATTTTCTTTCAATTCGATTATAAGATCTTCAATTTTCTGGGTAGATATTGGATCAAGTGCCGAAGCAGGTTCATCCATCAGAACTATATCGGAATCTACAGCAAGAACCCTGGCAATACATAATCTTTGCTGCTGACCTCCGGATAAGTCAAGGGCACTTTTATTAAGTTTATGTTTGACTTCATCCCAAAGAGCTGCTTTTTTTAAACTGTCTTCAACAATCATATCAAGGTCTCTTTTTGAATATCTTTTATGAAGCCTTGGTCCATATGCGACATTGTCATAAATAGTCTTGGGAAACGGATTAGGTCTTTGAAATACCATTCCTACTTTTTTTCTCAGTTCTACTACATCGACTCCTGACTTATAAATATCTTCTCCGTCTATTTCTACCCTGCCTTCTATCTTTGCATTGCCGAGAAGTTCGTTCATCCGGTTAAAAGTCCTGAGCAATGTTGATTTTCCACAACCTGAAGGACCGATAATGGAAGTTATGGTATTTTTTGTAATATTAAAGCTGATATCTGTCAGCACTTTCGTATCACCGTAAAAAAATCCGAAATCTTTAATTCTTATCTTTATATTATCTGACATTAAAGATAACCCTATCCCCCTAAACTTTTTTTATAAAATCTTAACTTTTCTTCTATTTCCGGATATTTAAGCGCAAGTATCTGTGCCGCAAGTATGCCTGCATTTTTTGCACCGTTTATTGCAACTGTTGCAACAGGGACTCCACTTGGCATTTGGACTATTGACAAAAGAGAATCCAGTCCGCCAAGATCGTCAGTTTTTATCGGCACTCCGATTACAGGAAGCGTGGTATAAGCAGCTATTACTCCGGGGAGATGAGCAGCCTTGCCGGCACCGGCAATTACCACTTCAAATTTATTCTCTATAAGTTTTTTTGCAAAATCAGATGTCTTATCCGGCATCCTGTGTGCAGAAGAAATAATTTTTTCATATCCGATGTTGAATTCAGCTAATATATTTTCAGCAGCATTCATTATTTTTTCATCAGATGTGCTGCCCATTAAAATAGCTACTAATTTTTTATTGCCAGCCATTTGCTTTAACCTCCCGGGAAAATATTTTTAATTTTCTGCTACTTTCTTTGCAATATCGCTTCTGAATTGCATGCCATCAAAATTTATACTTTTAATTTTGCTGTAGATTTTATTTATTGCTCCATTGAAAGTTTTATCTTTGCTTACGATATTTAGCACCCTGCCGCCATTAGTGACTATATTACCGTCTTGGATGCTTGTACCTGCATGAAAAATAAAAATGTCATTTTCATTCGAATGTTCTTTAACTCCGTATATGATATCTCCTTTTGAAGATGTTTCAGGATAACCTTTGGAAGCGATTACTACGCATACGCATTTCTGTGCACTCCATATTAATTCAGTACTATCAAGATTTCCGTTACTTGCATTCATTAATATGTCAAGCAGGTCGCTATTAAGTCTTGGCAGCACTACCTGGGTTTCCGGATCTCCGAACCTGCAATTATATTCTAAAAGATAAGGTTCATTATCCTTTACGATTATTCCACCGTATAATATACCCTTATAATTTATCCCTTCCTTTTTCAACGATTCAAAAGTAGGAAATATTATCCTATCAAGTATCTTTTTTTGTAAATTAGAATCTACAAAAGGTAAGGGGCTGAAGCTCCCCATGCCACCTGTATTTCTGCCTTTGTCGGAATCAAAAATCCTTTTATAATCCTGAGCAGTCTGCATGGGTATGATCCTTTTCCCATCACAAATACACATGATGGAAACTTCAAACCCTTCAATAAACTCTTCTATTATTATTTCTTCTCCCGCTCTACCGAAGATATCTTTAATAAAAAAATCATTTAGTGCTCCAAGCATTTCAAGCCTATCTTTACAGATAAGAACTCCTTTTCCTGCTGCAAGTCCGTCAGCTTTTATTACCCACGGATAGGTACTTGAATCAAGGCTCTCAATAAAATCTTTCGCTTTCTTATATTCATTTTTTTTAAAGAAATATGCTTCTGCTCCCGGAATATTATTTTTTATTGCAAATTTTTTTGTAAAAACCTTACTTCCTTCGATTCTGGCAGCAGACTTTGAAGGTCCGAATGCCGCATGGCCATTATCCTCAAGATAATCGACAATACCGTCTACAAGAGGAGCTTCGGGACCAATAATTGTAAAATCCACTTTATTATTTTTTATAAATTTAAGAATAGATTTGAAATTTTCCTTTTTTATCGGCATATCGAAACATTCTGAAATCTGCTGCATGCCTGCATTCCCGGGAATAGCAAAAATTTTATTTACTTTTTTATTTTGCGATATTTTCCATGCTATGCAGTGTTCTCTGCCACCGCTTCCCAATATAAGAATTTTCATTAAATCCTCTTTATCTTATTTTTAAAAAACTCTTCAGCCAGTTATCCTTGATAATGATCTGGTTCCTGTCCGGACCTACACTTATCATGGATGCAGGAATATTCAAAAGTTCTTCCAGGATTTCAATATATTTTTTTGCATTATGGGGAAGCTTGTCAAACTCCTTTATATCGGAAATATCTTCTTCCCAGCCATCAGTTTCAATATAGACAGGTTTACTTTTCTGTAATGTCTCACAGTTAGGGCTTAAATTATCATATATGCTTCCATTAATATCATAACTGGTACATATCTTTATTTTTTTTATGCCAGTAAGAACATCCAGCTTTGTTATTGCAAGACTGTCAAGATTATTTATCATTTTTGCATATCTTATTATCACACAGTCAAACCATCCGCATCTTCTTGCTCTTCCAGTTGTAGTTCCGTATTCGTTTCCCCTGTTTCGCATATAATCGCCATCGCTATCAAAAAGTTCCGTAGGAAATACTCCTTCTCCCACTCTGGTACAATAGGATTTTGTAATACCGATGACATTATCTACCTTTTTCGGTCCGATTCCTGAACCAGAAAAAACTCCTCCAGAGATAGTTGAAGAGGAGGTTACATACGGATAAGTGCCATGATCTATATCAAGTAAAGTCCCCTGTGCGCCTTCAAATAAAATACTTTTTCCCTTATCAAGAGCCTCGTTAACAAGAAACGCTGTATCAACGACATATTTTTTTAATATTTGAGCATATTGCATATAGCTGGTAAAAATATCTTCAACTTCAAAAGTATCTGAAGAATATATTTTATCGAGGATGGCATTTTTTATTTTAAGAATATTTATTAGTTTTTGTTTAAATGCTTCTGGATTAAAAAGGTCGCAAACCCTTATCCCGAACCTGCTTGCTTTGTCAGAATATGCCGGACCTATTCCTTTTCTGGTAGTCCCTATCTTTAAAGTACCTAAACTGTTTTCAGTTACACTGTCAAGTGCGATATGATAAGGCATGATTAAATGGCAATTTGTACTTATTCTCAAATTATCAGTACTTATTCCTTTACTTTCAAGATCCTTTAATTCATTTATAAGTGTCATTGGATTAACAACAACACCATTGCCTATTACGCATATAACATTAGGGTTAAGGATTCCTGAAGGAACAAGGTGCAGCTTGAACTCATTTTTATCAAAAATAACCGTATGGCCGGCATTGTCACCACCCTGAAATCTTACAACCATTTCTACCTTATTTGATAAAAGGTCAGTTATTCTGCCTTTCCCTTCATCACCCCACTGTGCACCTATTAAAACAATATTAGACATTTTGAAATACCTCTTGTCTTGAATCAGTAATTATTTACTAATATATTATAAAAACAATCTAGATAAAATTATGCGCTGTTTTCCTCAGCATGAACTTTATCAAGATTTGAAAAAAGTGCATATTCTTTTGAGAACCTTAAGTTTATCCTGCCAGTCGGACCATTTCTATGTTTTGCTATGATTACTTCTGCAGTTCCAGCTTCTTTGCTGTTTTCATCATAATATTCATCTCTGTATATAAACATTACAATGTCAGCATCCTGCTCTATTGCACCTGATTCTCTCAGATCTGCCAGAACCGGTCTTTTATTATCCCTTCTTTCAACTTCACGTGATAGCTGTGAAACTGCAAGGATAGGTATCTTGAGCTCTCTTGCAAGACTTTTAAGATTCCTAGATATCTCTGAAATCTCAAGAACCCTGTTTTCTCTGTAATTCAGGCCTGAATTCATGAGCTGGAGGTAGTCAACTATTATGAGTTTTGCCCCATATTTACTCACAAGCATCCTTGCCCTTGATCTAAGATCCATTATGGATAAGAAAGCTGTGTCGTCTATATATATATTTGTCTTGGAAAGTTTTTCAATCGCAAAACCAAGTTTGGGCCATTCATGTTCTCTAATATCGCCGGATCTTATTCTCTGGAGATCTATTCTTGCTTCTGAGCAAAGCAATCTTTGTGCTATCTGCTGCTTGGACATCTCCAGTGAGAATATGACTACAGGGGCGTCCCCTTCAAGGCTGGCATTCCTTGAAATGCATAAGGCAAGCGAAGTCTTACCCATTCCCGGTCTTGCAGCTACAATAACCAAATCTGAATTTTGAAGTCCTGAAGTAATCTTATCAAGGGCTACAAATCCTGTCGAAACTCCAGTAACGGAACCTTTACTCTCTGATAAAATAACTGTCTTGTCATATACTTCTGTTAGAACTTCTTTTATATCGGATATAAGATTATTTTTTGAATTATAGTTTAAATCCTGAGAAACTGAAAAAATCAGCTGCTGAGCTTTATCAACTGTAGAAGAAAGGTCTTCAGGTATCTCGTAACCCATCTTTGCAATATCTGTTGCAGCATAGATAAGTTTTCTCAATATTGAATTGTGTTTTACTATTTCGGCATAATATGCGGCATTGGATGCAAGAGGGATATTTGAGATAAGAGAGTGAATAAAAGTCCTGCCTCCTACTTCCTCAAGTAAGTTCTTTTTTTTTAAATAATCAGCAAGGGTTATAGGATCTACAGGTTCTCCTTTGGCATAAAGCTCTTTTATCCCCTTGAATATTTCCGTATTAGAAGTCCGGTAAAAATCATCCTCTTTTACAATCTCGATAACTTCGCTTATAGCTTCTTTTAAAATAAGCATGGAGCCGATTAAAGATTCTTCCGCTTCCAGATTATAAGGAGGGATTCTTTCAAGTTTACCTGTGTTTAATGTCTCTTTAAGAGAATTTACCTTCTTCATTACCCTTTATTCTATAACAAAAATATTTAAAAAAAATCATGATAATCTTATTCTTCAGTGCTTTCGGATTCAGTTGTCCCGGATTCTTCTGCATCAGCCTGCTTTTTATCTGCTTCTATTGAAATGGTAACATTACACTTGATATCTTTATAAAGTTTTATTTCGATTTCATAAGTACCCGTTTCTTTTAAAGAATCTTCCAGCTCGATTTTCTTTCTGTCTATTTCTATCTTTTTAAAAGATAGAATTTTTTCTGCAATATCCTTATTGGTAATTGAACCATATAATTTGCCTTCTGGACTTGACTTAACCTTAAATATAAGTTTTGTTCCTTCAAGTTCTGCGGCAATATCAGAGGCTTCTTTCATATTCTTTGCCTCCATTTTTATTTTTGACTTCTTCAATATTTCTGATTGTTTAATATTTCCAGGAGTTGCAAAAATTGCCATGCCGTTAGGTATAAGGTAATTTTTTGCATAACCATCTTTTACATTTACGATATCGCCGAAACTACCGATTTTATCTACATCTTTTGTTAGAATAATTTTCAACTTTTCCTCCTAATTATAATGAACAGATTTACATCTTGCTGAATATATTTAGCGTCTTTCCAGTTTCCTGAAATTAATCCATATATCCAATATCCCGATAATAGGGATTATTATTAGTAATATTATAAAAAAACTGATAGCAATTATTATTAAAATACGCCATACATATGCTATCTTAAAATTATCAAAAATTCCCCATAATACCGCAAAACCTATTACGGTATACAGCAGACCAAAAACTATCAACAGATTTATCCCTACCGCATCAAATGCGAAGTCAAATCTAGCATCAAAATTTGGTATTACTACTAAAATCAGCCCTGCAATAAATCCAAAAATAAAATGCCATGGAATATCCCATGTCTTAAAGAGGGGAATCCCTCTGAGCACTATGCCATTTTTCCTGAATATTATCATGCTCCAGTAATAACTTATAAAAGTACTTAGAAACACGTAAAAAATAACGACGCTAGGCATAAGATACGGAAGCATATTAAGAAATCCCTTTGCTTGTGAAAGAGTAGCCTGCATCTGCTCCTGAGTAATAGCCATCGTTTTCATATAGTTCTGAACAATCGGATCTTCAGGCAGATTTATTATCACTTCCTTATAACTGTTAAGAAAATTCTGGATAAAACCGGAATCCTGGAATATGGAAATGAAAGAAATATATATCACAAGAAGCACGATGAAAACAATACTCGAAAAAGCAATATTTGCAAATGGGCCTTTATTATTTGAAAAACAATACCTGTATATAAAAGAAACAGAGATAAGAAGTGCCATAAATAAAAATGGAATTTTCAAATCAAAAAAAAAGAGTACCAAGCTGCCTGTAATTGAACAGATAATGCTCTCCCATATCCTTCCCTCAAGAATCAGCCTGACAGAAGGTATACCTATAAGCGCCAATCCTATTATGCCTATAAAAGGAATAAATATACTTATAGCCAGGACAAGAAATGCCATAACTGAAAATACAAGCATTTTAAAAAAATTGCTTTTTGGCTGATTGTAATTATTAATATTTTCAAAGGGCGACATTAATATACCTTTTATCTTGTGAAATAAGGCATAAGGGCGATTTCTCTAGCCCTTTTAATTGCTTTTGCAATCATACTTTGGTGCTGTGCACAATTACCTGTTGATCTTTTTGGTCTTATCTTACCTTTATCTGAAACAAATTTTCTTAGCATTGACACTTCTTTATAATCGATACTGTCAATATTTTCCTTACAAAAATAACAATATCTCTTTCTTTGTTTTAAATTTAGAAGATTCTGCTTTGAATCCCTTAAATTTCTTTCTTCTCTTCCTTTTTTTCTAGCCAATTTTAAGCTCTCTCCTTTTCAAATTAAATTTCTCAATCTTTTTAAAATTAAAATGGAATATCCTCACTTGTAAAATCAATGTCATCATCGCTGCTGTCTGGCTTTGTTTTCTGATATTCCCCGGAATAATCCCCTTTTGGATTTTTCTTTATCTCGCAAGAAGCAAACTCCAGGCTGGGCGCAACAATATTTGCAGTCACTTCCAGGGTTACTCTCTGTTCCCCTTCTTTTTCATATGCGCTTGAAGTCAGCTTGCGTCCAACTACTACTACTCTGTCACCTTTCCTTAGGCTCTCTGCGCAGTTTTCTGCCAGTTTGTACCAGGTTATTATTCTATAAAAATCGGTATTCTCAACCCACTCCATTGTTTTTTTATCCTGATAATTCCTGTTGACTGCAATATAAAAAGTTGCAACAGCACTACCTGATGGAGTAAACCTGAGATCTGGATCTCTTGTTAGATTACCGCTAAGCAGCATAAAAAATGGATTTAAAGACATAGTTTCACCTTTTCAAATTTATATATTGGAATAATTCTATTCTTTCAAATCGTTTTCTTTTTTGACAATCAGGTGTCTTAAGACCTTATCGTTGATCTTATTCACCCTATCAATTTCATTGATGACTTCTTCTTCAGCGGAAAAATTAATGATGTAATAGTATCCGTTTTCCTGATGCTTGATAGGATAAGCAAGTTTTCTTGTCCCCCATTTCACTGAATCAGAAACTGTTCCCTTGCCTTTTTCAATAATTGAAGTGATTTTATGGTATTCTTTTTCGATTGCTTCATCATCAAGACTGGCATCAAAAATTACCATGATTTCATAATCTCTCAAACTTATACCTCCTATGGACTAATAATTATTTATTAGGCCCTGCTAAACACAGGGCAAAAGGTATCATTGCTTTTTATTAAGTTTTTCAAACCTAAACTAAACAATAAAATACCGAATGACGATATTATAACATTTATTTGATAATGACAACATCTTTATGCTATTAATAAATTATTTTAATCCTCTTTTTCCCTAATTGCTGCATACTTCTTAATCACATTATCAGAATTATCGCTATAATATTTATAAAGATGACCGGTAAAGTTTATCTGGGATATATAAGTAAAATTTTTGTCAAGATAAACAATGTTTATGGCTCCATGGCTCTGGATTATAGAGCTCCATTTCTCAGGTGGTATTTTTAACCAGTAAACAAGTAATGAGACAATCAGCCCGCCATGGGAGATAATGAGTATGTTTGAATTATCAGGATTTTCCTCGAATATCCTTCTTAATTCACCAAGAGCTCTTTTTGTAAGAGCTATAAAACTTTCTCCATCTGTAGGAGGGTTGCTATATGGATCTTTTAGCCAGTTCTGGTAATCATAATTATATCTTTCATTTATTTCGTCAAATTTTAGGCCTTCCCATTTCCCAAAATTTATTTCTTTTAGATTTTCTCTTATTACATAGCCTTTTTTCAAAACTTTTTTAAAAGCCTCAGCCGTCTCAACAGCTCTTCCCAGAGGACTGGAATATATGCCGGAAAACTTTACCTTTGAAAGATATAAAGCAGAAAGCTTTGCCTGCTGAACTCCTTCAGAAGTAAGATTTGTATTTGTGACTCCCTGATATCTTCCTTCGATATTCCATTTAGTTTTACCGTGTCTTACAAGAAATAATTTAAATCCCATTTTTTCTCCAAAAATATTTACTTATAAATTAATTTATTAATTCCATATTGATAAATTTAAATTTTTTGAAACTTAAAATCAATATAAACATCTAAAATTATTGACTGATTGAAAAAAATCATACATATTCTTAGAAATGATAATTGAAGTTCTATACAAAAAATTAATTTTATTTTAATATCTTAAGGTTTTACTTAATGCTTTTTTATTTATATTGATAACAAATATTAAATTAACAATGGAAATAAAAATAGAAGAGTCGTTTGCAGATTCAATAAAAAGCAGTGCTTCATTAAACACAGGTAGAGGCATGGTTGCTTATACATGCAGCTATATACCTGAGGAACTAATAGCGGCAGCGAACCTGATACCTTACAGAGTCTATGGAAACAAAGAAAGCAACCTTGCTGATAAATATTTTCCCATAAACTTCTGTCCTTATGTAAAAGCTGTTTGGGAGGAAATACATCATAATACCATATTAGATGCAATTATTCTTGCTACTTCCTGCGATGGCATAAGAAGGTTAAATGACTATATATCTTACTATGAAAAAGAACTTCCTGTTTTTATGCTGGACATACCCCGTAAGTCAGATAAAGACTCCTTAGGATTTTTTGCACATAATCTTAAAAATCTATGGATTTTCTTATGCGGAATCAGTAATGTAGATCCAGGAAACACTGATATCATAAAAGCCTCTTCTTCAATAATTAATAGAAAAAGGACACTTTTAAAAGAACTTACTAAACATTATGAAGCTGATATGCATCAAATCATTAAAAACGATGATTACTTCAATATAATAAATATTTCTCTTAGCTCTGAAACAGATACTTTTAATAATGAGCTGGAGTCATATATTAAAAAAATAAAATCTCTTAAAGAAAATTATGATACCGTGCATAATGATTTTAAAAGCAATCTTAAGATAATGATAATAGGAAATTATATAAATGATAATAACTTCTGGTCCATTTTTGAAAACTTGAATGTAAAGTTGATTTCCAGTGATATTTGCATAACATACAGATATTTTGATATAGGCCTAGAAAAAAACTATGAAGCACCTGGCCTGGAAAACGATATTTTTACAGATATTGCTAATTCTTTTATTTCAAAACCTGCCTGTTTCAGAATGGCAGACATAAAAAGTAAATTAAATGATATAAAGGCACAGATTTATGAAAATAATATAAATGGAGTAATTTTTGCAAGCCTTAAATTTTGCGACAATACTCTTTATTCTTTTCCTGCTTTAAAGAATGAATTAAATAAGATGAAAATACCTTCTATTTTTCTGGACATAGAATACGGAAAATCGTCATATGGTCAGTTAAAGACAAGAATAGAAGCTTTTATTGAAATGCTTAACTTGTGATAACTTTAATTAATTGAATTAAAATTTACTGTTTTTTATAAATATAATTGAAAGATAATTAATGGGCATCGTTTCAATCAAAGAAAAAATAATAGATAGCATTCAAAATAATCTGGATATAAAAAGTGTTAGGAAAATACTGAAACTGATTTCAAATCCAATTGTTTTCTTTTTGTATGGTCTTTCTTTTAAATCTGTATCGGATAAATATCTCAATAAATACAGTCTTTCGTATATGAGGGAGGTTTATTGCGGTAATCATCCTATAGCCTACGGCTCTCTTTTTATACCTTATGAGATACTTAATAGCTTAAATCTTAAACTTATACTGCCTGAAGTTATGGGTGGGTTTACTGCCGGCTTAGGGGTAACAGACAAGACTCTTTCAAATGCAGCGAATAACTGGTATTCTGCAGATCTGTGCACATTTCACCGAAGTGCTTCCGGAGCAGCCAATATGAGTCTTTTCCCAAAACCCGATTTTATTATCTGCAGCAATCTTGCTTGTGACGCTGCCTGCAAATCTTTTGAAGATATGGCAAAAAAATTCGAAATCGAGGACAGGTTTTATTTAATAGATATTCCTTATGAAAATGACGAGATTTCGCTCAAATATCTTGCAGTTCAGCTGGAAAATATTTATTTTGACATATCGGACAAATTAAAAATAAAACCAGATATAAATAATTTAAAAAAAGCTCTGATTAATTCAAATAAATTAAGAAGTCATTTGCTTGAAGTGAATAAAATACGTGAGGAATTATTTGATTATCCCCAATATTATAACGGACTAAGCTATATACTTCCGCTTTTTGGCCTTTCCGGAACAAGCAAAGCAGCTGAGCTTTACAGGATAATGGAAAAAGAACTAAAAGCTAAATTAAGAAAACAAATTCAGCCTGGAAAAATGAAAAAGATTTTGTGGATGCACCTGAAACCTTACTACAGAAACGAAATATTTAATATCCTTGAAGAAAATGGCTGCAGGGTAGTTTGTGAGGAGATAACTGACGTGTTCTGGGAAGAGATGGATCCTGAAAAGCCATTTATCAGCCTTGCCTCTAAGATGATCTCAAATCCTCTCAGAGGAAACGGGCAAAACAGAATAAATACTATTCTTTCAATGGCAGAAAAATATAAAGTGGATGGTGCAATATTATTTTCCCATTGGGGCTGCAGGCAAAGCAACGGGCTTGCTAGGATACTTAAAGACAGGCTCGCAGAAATAAAAATACCCTTACTGATTTTAGACGGGGACTGTGTTGATAAAAACAATTGTCCTTCAGGACAGATAAAGACTCGCATTGAAGGTTTTACCGAAATAATAAATTCGCTTTAAAAACTGAAAATTTGTAAAACGCCTGTTCAGGTTATTAATAAAAATATATATTTGCTTTATTTTAAAAAATATAAAAAATATTCCCGGAGTGATTTATATGTATAGCTGTGGCATTGATATCGGTTCAGTTTCTACTGAAGCCATCATATTAAAAAAAGATGATAATGATAATTTTGATATTTGTTCTTATGTGATAGGAAGGACAGGGTCAGATATAAAAACTGCATCAGAGAATATTTTTAATGATGCTCTTTTAAAGGCTAAAATAAAAAAAGAAGATATCAAAACCATAATTGCCACTGGATATGGAAGAAAAAATGTAAGTTTCGCTAACAAAAATATCACTGAGATAACATGCCATGCAAGCGGTGTTCTCTCTGTTTTTCCCGACGTAAAGACAATCATCGATATCGGAGGCCAGGATTCAAAAGTAATCAAGATAGATAAGCTGACAAAAAAGCCTATTGATTTTTTAATGAATGATAAATGTGCAGCAGGCACTGGCAGATTTCTCGAAGTAATGGCAAAAGCGCTTGATATCGAACTTGAAAATTTCGGAAAAATCTTCTTCAATACAAATGAAAAGATAGAAATAACTTCTACCTGTACCGTATTTGCAGAATCTGAGATAGTTTCTCTTATAGGTCATGGGGTCGACAAAGGTAAAATAGTCAAAGGATTACTTTATTCTGTTGCTGACAGGATAATATCGATGATATCTAGACTGGGTCTTGAAGAACCTGTATCACTTACTGGAGGAGTAGCCAAGAATTCCGGCATAGTGGGAGCACTGGAGGAAAAGCTGAAAACAAAGCTACTTATACCTTTTGAGCCACAGGTCACTGGAGCTTTGGGAGCTGCTGCCCTTGCTTTAAAGATTTAATCATTAAAATGGCTTTTTTGATTTCATCTTCCCTGTTCTTTATTTTGCCATCAAGCTTCATTTTTAATATATCATCAAGTAAAAGACCTACACTTCTTGAAGGAGTACACCCCATTTTTATAAGTTCGTTTCCATCAATACTTAATTTCTGGTCTTTTAAATCAGAAATATATTTGTAAATTCTTTTCTTTACTATCCCTTTAAAAGTAGCGGCAAAAGCTAGGAGTTCAGGTGGTACGGATTTTAAAATATCATATATTTCCGAATTAGATAAAAATTTACCTTTTAATTTTTCTATCACATCTTTCTGTTTTTCTATAAGGCTCATTATAAGAAAAGCATCTTTTTTCTTTATCTTCATTTCCAAACACCAGGATTGCACTTCACTCCTGTTCTTATCCTGCATCAAAAAACCAAAAATAATCCGCCACTGTTTCATATCATCTTCATAAAAATCTTTAATGATATTGTACTGCCCAATGATTTCCTTAAGTTCTTTCTGAAATTTTAAATCAATCCGGGTATTAATCTTTATTTTTTTTAGTGCATTGTAATCAAAAAGCCTTTTTAAAGGCTTCCATGGTTCTTTCTCTTCAACAATAGCAATAAGTTCGTCTCTTATCCTGACACCCGTAAGTCTTGTTATTATATTATTTTCTATAGCATGTTTTATAAGATATTCCGTCTGATTGTCTATCTTAAATCCAAAACGCTGTTCGAATCTTACTGCCCTGAAAATTCTTGTAGGATCTTCTATGAAACTTAATTTGTGCATAACTTTTATTTTTTTCTTTTTTATATCCCTCAAGCCACCGAAATAATCTATTAAAGCGCCTATGTTTTCTTTATTTAAAGAAACTGCCATTGAATTTATCGTAAAGTCTCTCCTGTATAGATCCTGTCTTATTGACCCTTCTTCTATATCCGGAAGTGCTGCCGGCTTTTCATAATATTCGATACGCGCAGTTGCAATATCTATGTGGCTCTTGTTATCAAGAACTATTACGCTTGTTTTAAATTTTTTATGCGTCCATATTTTTGCGTTTAATTTTTGTGCAAGTTTATTTGAAAAAGAAATTCCATCTCTCTCAACAACGATATCGATGTCAATATTTGGTTTATTCAATATGATATCCCTGACCATTCCACCGACCAGGAAGACTTTATTCTTATCTTCTTTGGCAAGGGCAGATATGCGAAGAAGCAGCTTTACTATATCCCTGGAGAAAAGAATGTTTATTCTTTTCATTAGGTTAATATCGAAAAAATTACTTTCACCCTCAAATTTATCATAAGATTTTTCTATATATTTATTTTTTATTATTTTGTTTTCTTTATCATTATAATTTAAAAATCTTATTATATCTTTTCTTGTGACGATGCCGATTATTTTCTTTCTTGAAACTATCGGTATTCTTCCGATACCGTTTTCAATCATCAGCCTTTGGATGGCTTCAATAGTTGTATTGGGCCCAGCGGTTATGACATCACCTGATCTGAAGCCTTTTACAGGAGCATGGGAAAGACCGTGTTTTGCTGCCTTGTCGAGATCTTTTCTTGTAATGATGCCTGTCAAAATACCATCATTATCTACAATAGGTATACCTGTATGCCCATACTTTTTAAGTATGTCGCTTGAATATGAAATACTTTCATTCTCATTAATTACCCTGACGGGATAAGTCATTACATTTTTTGCAAGAATAGGTTTTTTTATTTTTTTTCTTAATGTATCTATAAGTATTTTCTCAATATTTTCAAACTCAATATCCTTTATTACTGCTGAAGCTGCAAGCTTGTGCCCTCCTCCTTTAAAAACTGCCAGGATACCGGATACATCTGTATCGGCATCATCGCTCCTGCCTACCAAATATATTTTATCTTTCATTTTTGCCCAGCAAAATACTATTTTCTTTTCTTCAATCATGCTAAGTTTTCTTGTAAGCACTGAAAGGCCTTCTATATAGGTATTGCTTTTACTTTTTGAAATAAGTATTTCTTTTTCATTTATTTTTACTGTCCGTGCATTCAGGATGAGCTTTTCCAAAAGGTCATGCTGTTTTTTATTTAATGGAAGATTTAAGAATTTTGAAATAACATAGATATTAGCATTTTGTTTCAGCAAAAAAGACACAGCATCCATATCCTCATAAGTTGTATTAAGATAAGTAAAATTACCAGTATCCTCGTATATCCCTAATGCAAATAGTGTTGCTTCAAACTGGGAAACAGGAAGATTCTTTTCTATTATCTTCCGGACTATTATTGTTGTTGTCGAACCTACATCACAATAATAATTTTTTGTAAAAGAAATATCTTCCTTTGTTTTTTTATGGTGGTCTATGCTTATCTTTTCAATATTTTTTTTATTTATTATATCCTGAACAGGGCCAAGTCTTGCAGCTATGCGTGTATCTATTACTATTATTCTTGTTACCTTATCTAGATTGATATCTGATATTTCTTTCATCAAAGGAAGCTTCTCTTCGTGAAGTAGTATAAATTCCCTTACGTTCTGGTTTATTGACGAAGGTATTATGATTTCAGCTTCAGGATATAATTTTTTGGCAGCTACCATCCCCGAAAAAGAGTCAAAATCAGAAGCCAAGTGGGTTACGATGATTTCCATTTTGTTTTTAATTTTTTATCTTAAAGAGAAATCTCAATTGATATATTAATGACTCAATATATCAATCATGCTTAAAAATAATGACTAAAATACATTAAAAGAGACAATCTCCTCTTTTTCTTTTCTTGGCTTGTCTCTACCTGTATCATTAGGATAACCTATAGGCGTCAAAGCAACAACTCTGACTTTGTCAGGAACTTTTAATATCTTTTTTACTTCTTCTTCAAAAAAAGCTCCAATCCAGCATGTACCCAGGCCTTGTTCTGCCGCAGCTAAAACCAAATGTTCAAATGCAATACCTATGTCAACAGGATAGCTGTTCAAATATCCTCCCATTGTTCCATAAGCCTCTTCTTCAAACGCACAAACAGCAATAATTAAAGGAGCTTCTGAAATGAAAACCTGGTTCTTGCATGCAGGTACCAGTTTTTTTATTGTTTCTTTATCATCTATGATTATAAGTTTCCATGGCTGAAGATTTTTTGCTGAAGGCGCCAGTCTGAAAGCTTCAATTAAGTAATCCAGTTTTTCTTTTTCAACTTTTTTATCCAGATAACCTCTGATACTTTTTCTTTTTGATATTACTTCAAGAAGATTGTCGCAATTCTTCATAAATTATCTCCCTTAGTCTTATTAATAACTTAAAATTAACATTAGATAAACTTTATAAGGATTATAGCATAATAGATAAAAAGTGATGAAAAAAGATAGTATTATAAAAGACTTAAAGCAAGTTTTACCGCTCCTGCTACTGGCTTATCATTGAGTTTTATAAAATTAATACCATCAAAGACTTTTTTAAGTTTATCGCATAGCAGATCTTTAAAATATTTTTCACATCTGAACAAGCTGCCAACAAAAACAATATCAAAATCCTTATTTTTAAATCCAAGCTGTGTTGCAACCGTTGTGATTGCAATATAAGCCTCATTTACCGCATTGGAAAGTATCTTAATGCTTACTTTGTCACCAAGATTTGCACAGTCACAGACATTCTGTGCAAGTGCTGCTATCTTCTCACAAAAAAAAGTATCTATATAGGCCCATTCAATAAGATCTTCGATATTTTCAAGATTAAGCTTTTTTAATATATGCTGCTTAAGAATTGTCTCTTTTCCTCTTTTATCATAATCTCTCATCACGGCTCTTAGTGCTCTTAATCCAACTTCGTATCCGCTGCATTCGTCTCCCAGTATAAAATCCCAGCCATCTGCTTTTACTTCAGTACCATCCTCATTAATTCCAAAACAATTGGATCCCGTGCCGCATATTATCATAATACCGTTTTTCTTATCAGTTCCAGCTGCAAGGCCTATTCTTGAATCATTGCATATTAAAGTCTTTTTTAAATCAAGAATAGGAGTAAGGGCGCTATTAAATATTAGTTCTTTGTAAATATCTTCATCTTTTTTTGAATCCAGGCCAGCTAGTCCGAAACAGGAACTTTTAAAATTAATTATAGGATTTTCGAGTTTTAAATCCTTAATAGTTTCAAAAACTCCTCCTATTATATTGCTTGCAGCTACTTCCAGCTCTACCTTTTTATAATTGCTTGGACCTGTTATTCTTTCAGCTATGATATTGCCATAAATATCTGCAATCCGAATAATTGTTTTTGTGCCTCCGCCGTCAACACCAAGAATATATTCCAAAAAAATCCTTCCGGTCTTTAATCTTTATACATAGCAATTATATTTTCCACAGGAATGTCAGGAGTCAGATAATGCGATGGTCCCAGGATTATGCCTCCATCATCTCCAAACAGGGTTTTTATTCTTTTTATTTCAGCAGACACTTCACCGGGTTTTGCAAAAGGAAGAAATTTCTGCGAGTCGATACCCCCGTGAAAACAAATATCCCTGCCGAATCTTTTCTTAAGATAAACTAATTCCATATTTTTGGCAGATACCTGTACAGGATCTAAGATGTCAACTCCCATCTCTATTAAATCTGGAATTATCTCCACACAGCTTCCGCAAACATGAAAGCAAACCAGGAGATTATGTTTCTTTGCCTCATCAATTAAAATTTTATACCATCCTTTAAAATATTTTCTCCATAAAGCAGGCGATATCATAAGGCTGCCCTGATCAGCAAAATCATCCCACACGCCATAAAGATCTATATATCTGCCCAAACATTTTAGATTCTTTTCATTAAAAAGAACCATGAACTCTCCTATTTTTTCCAGCAAAGTCAGCACATATTTTTCATTTAAAACAAGATCCATCAAAAATTTCTCTATGCCTCTTAAATATGTGGCGACCATAAATATGCTATTCATACAGCTCGTATTTAAAAAATACTCATCTGATTTTTTAAAATCTTTTAATTCTATTCTTTTCTGCTCTTTATGGCTTTTATATTCTACCTGCTCTGAATTATTTCTATAAGCCGAGAAGTCAAACCATTCAATCTTGGGAAAAGGATATTTATTGATATCCTCAATGTCATCCATGTCTCTCATTGGCGGCTTATCTGAAAAAACTATGTTTCTGTCTTTTCCGGAATATATTTCAACAGGCTTAATCCCCCATATATCAAATCTATTGATTTCAAACAATGCATTAAAATCAGGTCCTATATAATCAGGAAAATATGTAGTAAAACCTCCTAGGGTTTCTCCGTCTGAATAATTATCGGCACCCAGCTTATCAATTAACTTCTCCCAGTTTTCTTCAAGTGGTCCCAGATTAAAATAATCCATAAGTTTATTATTCAATGAAGGTTCTCCTCTATACATCATAGGAACTTTAGAAGGCTTATTATGACTTATAGCATTTAAAAGTAATTTTTTTGATTCTTTACTCAAAATCAACCTTATATTTCCATATTCCACACAAGTTTTAAAAACCTGTGTGGAATAAATTTTAATAATTATAATATATTCATTTATTATTTATTTTGGAGCAATAATGACCGGCCTGGCTGTAAGTTTGTCTGCAACAAACAAAACTTCTTCCTTGGGATTGGGATGAAGCTGTAAAAGGGTTCCTGGACGGTCAAGCGTAGGCGGATGCATCAGTGCCAGTCTAAGGCTGGCAAGCTGCCAGTTAAGATCCCCGCCATCACAATATATCTCAATTCTTTTTGCCTCAATAATAGGCTTCATCCCTATTGTGACAGCTTTGGGAGGAAGATCATAGCAGTTTCCGCCTATTCCACATATACTGTTTATTACAAAAGTGTCTGAATTTAAATCTATTATCCTTGTCTTGGATTCTAAAAATTTTTCAATTGACATTCTTCGATAATAAGTGTCATACGGCTCGTTAAAAGCTATATGACCATGATAGCCAAGGCCACCGTAGCATACATCTATTCCCCCTAGTTCTTCTATCCTTTTATCATTGTAATCAAGATCTTTTGGATTAGGAAATATTATCTGCTCATTCTTCAGGCCAAGCGATTTGTCCAATAAGTCAAACAAATTCTTTTTCATATAACCCCTGAAGCTCATCGGATGAGACTCAGGAACAAATCTGCTTTCCCAATCAAGATATTCATCCATAAAAAATATCCATACATTTTCCAGGCTAATTTTTTCTGAGTTGATTATCTGCTTTAAAATATCGTATTGGGGTGTCGGCCCAACCGGAAGTATTATTTTAGTCTTTTTGCCTTCCTTATTATTTTTTATCATTACATCTGCAATCGACCTTGCCATTTGCTGGTAAAGTAGCTGAGCATCATCAACAATCCTTACTCCGACATTACTCCAATTTTTTAATTCCTCAACAGGCATTGTCATGAGTCTGGCAAAATCATCATCACTTAGTGTCTGATGAGTCAGAATACCTTTGAAATTTCCCATTTTAGCTCTCCAAATTCAAAATTTTTATAATTATTATTTTAATATTTATATCTTTTATTTTTTGTCGAAGTAATAAATATTACTGATAGCCTTTATAGTTTTACAACAATATTTTCCCTGGCTGATTTTATAGCTGCAAGTGCAAACTCAAGAGAAGCTCGCCCGTCTTTAAAACTAGCTGTTTCAATCGGTTTATCATTTTCGATGCAATCTATGAAATAAGATAATTCATTAAAAAACGGATCTGCCTGTTTTGCTTCAATGGTTTCAGTTGAGCCATCATTGCAGTATAGCTTGATATTAGCAGCCTGGCTTCTTTCTTCAATATTTTTCCCAGCTCTGAAAATCCACTCAATCGTTCCTTTTTCACATAAAACCCTTACTGCCATGGTAAATGGAAAGGCTCCCTTAAAAGACCAGCCTCCTTCTGCAAAGCCTGCTTCACCATTTCTAAACTGAGCAGATGTAAAGATATGAGAGAAACCTCCTTCTCTTGGATTTTCCGGAGTCAGTATCCCGCTAGCTTTTACTGTCTCTGGGCTTCCGAACAACCATATAAGCAAATCAAGATCATGTATGTGAAGATCTATGGCTGCCCCTCCGCTGTATTTTTCGCTTTTATCCCACGCACCGACCTGCCAGTCAGGAGTAACAGCAAGTCTTTCGCAAAAAGCATTCAAAGGTTTGCCGATATATCCGCTATCTATGATTTCCTTTATTTTTACATATTCAGGCCAGAATCTAAGCACATGTCCTGTCATAGCTTTTACTTTGTTTTCTTCGACAGCTTTAATCATTTCATCAGCATCTTCCAAAGACAGGGTAAGAGGTTTTTCACACAATACATGTTTTTTAGCTCTGGCAGCTTTAACTGCCAGTTCAGCATGCGCAAAAGTAGGAACACATATATCTATGCAATCTATATCTGAATTTTTTAAAAGCTCATCTATATTTTTAAAATACTTAGTATTATTTTCCTGGGCAGCTTTTCTTCCGTTTTCTTCATGGTTATCGACTATTGCTGCTATCTGGGCATTTTTTATTTGTTTTAAAGCACTTAAATGAGCATTTCCGATATATCCAATGCCGATAAGGGCAATCTTAATCATTTCAAGCCTCCATTTTTATTAGAAGATTAATTTAAAAAACAGATATGTTAAAGGAGCATAATATTATTCAATCAAACCTCTATCCTTAAGGAATATATATGATTTTCTGACAGCATCGTTTATTTCTTCAAGAGAACGCTCGACTCCGTCAAATTCTATCTCAACACTTCCAGGTCCGTCAAATTGTTTAAGCATGTCAAATATCTTATCAAAATCCAAAACTCCTTCTCCCAGTGCAGGAAAATTCCATTCTCCGAATTTTCCATTACCGCTTTCCTTTAAATGAACATATCCCATATATGGTAATGCGTATTGCAAATCTTCCTCAGGCCTTGCATTTCCATACATTATGACATTAGAAGTGTCATAATTTAATTTTATATTTGGATGATTGATAGTCTTTATTATCTCCGAACCAATTTTGCCGTTATTGCACCAATTACCATGCATTTCCAGGCATACAGTTACATCCTTGTCTTTTGCATAATCCGCTATTTCTTTTATATCTGCGTAAAACTTTTTTTCATCTTCTTTGCCTTTTATCTCGCCGGTATCAGTTGTTACAAAATTAACTCCGGCAAGATTTGCAAAATCCAGGACCTTCATAATATTCTTTACTGTATCCTCTTTCATCATTCTGGTATGCCCGGTAATGCATTGTAGAGTTAGGCCATGATCTGCGCATTCTTTTAAGACACTGTCTACTATTTCCCTGTTTACACCGTTTTCAGGTCTGGGCATGTGTTCAAAATACGCAGGAGCAGAAGCCAGTTCAATATACTTAAAACCGGCTTTTGAAATCCCTTCTATTGCCTCGCTGCCGCTGTAATTAGGATATGTTGATGTAACAACTCCGATTGTTTTCTTCATTTCTTCTCCTCTTCTTTCTTTTTAAAAAATAATAAAAAATTAGAATAAAGCAAATTTCCTACAATTATCTATAAAAAAATTATCAGCTCTAAATCAGGGCAATATTCTTTTTGTCAAACCTTGAGGATACATTTTCTGTTGTACGAAAGCTTCAGCATAATCAACTCCTGCCTGGAACCCTCTGAATCTTGCAACAGTTCTTATAAATTCAGCAGAATCAGAATTATGCATATCTTTTAGCCACCCGAGCTGGGATTGCATTTTCATCATCATCTCTATCTTTACCTCAATTGTATCGGAAATATCAACATATTCATCAGGCATGAAGTTTACTCCTGCTATAGTATCCATATAGTAAAGATATGGTAATTTCTCCGGAGCAGGGTATTGTGAATCCCATAAGACCAGCCCAGCAAGATAAGTCGCTTCAAAAACAAGCCTGCTGGTATTGATATGATCTGAGTGATAATCATTAGGGCTATGGGTAATAATCAAATCAGGTGCAGCCTGTCTAATGACTTCTACAATTTTCTTTCTTGAATTCAGGTCAAGGACTACTTCTCCGTCTGAAAGACCCGCCCAAACAGAGGTCGCTCCGATTAGTTTGGCAGATTCTAATGCCTCTTTTCTTCTTATTTCAGCAAGTTCATCGGATTTGTATACTTTGCTTCCCTTGTTGCCGTCACATACATGGCATAAGAATACTTCAGCGCCCTGTTTTTTAAATTTTGCCATGGTTCCAGCACAAATAAGTTCAATATCATCAGGGTGGGCTCCAATTGCAAGTACTTTCATTTTAACTCGCCTTTC
>JAQVJB010000005.1 GCA_028695395.1 Actinomycetota bacterium
TTGAATTGACAAATTACAGGAATTATTCTTCCATTAAGCTTGGTTTCAGCAACCACCTCATTTTATTTTTAGGCAAAAACGGCGCAGGCAAAACAAACCTGCTGGAATCTATATTTTTTCTTGCCAGCGGTAAATCACACAAAAGTGCGGCAAACATTGATCTTGTCAGGTGGGGTGAGGATTATTCTGTCATAAGAGCGGTTGCGGCTCTGGAGGGAAAGGAAAACCTTATAGAACATCAGATAAATGCAGATGGAAAAATCAAAATGAGGTTTAATAAGATATTTCTAAAAAACAGGCAGGCAGCCTATAAAAAAATGCCACTGGTGATATTCTCCCCTGATGACCTCAGGATAATAAAATCATCTCCGGTTTTCAGAAGAGAATTCATCGACGATATTTTAAGCAAGATATCTCCTGATTTTTATAATTTAAAGCTTAAATACCAGAAAATACTAACTCAGAGAAATAGCTTGTTAAAGGGCATGGATATAAATCTAAAAAATAATTCCTGCAATGAGACTATGGACATATGGAATGAAAGTCTTGTAAGCAAAGGGACAAAGATGATCATAGAGAGACTGAAACTTCTTGATATCTTAAAAGTTAATTTCTTAAAATATATGAGCTATTTTTTTAAAGATATTGATTTTGATATTTTTTATGTTTTCAGCTGGTCCAGGGCAGATTTAGTTGAAGAAAATAATAATTTTGAAAAGGAAATCTTGCCAAAAGACAAATACCTTAAAGATTCAAAAGGGCTTTCTGGGGGAAATGTGGAGGGAATAGGAAAGAACATATATGAAATATTTTTAAATAATCTTCTTTTGAAAATGAAAAAAGATATATTGTCAAAAAACACTTCAATAGGACCTCACAGGGACGATATTATAATTACGATTGGCGGTAAGGATATAAGATATTTTGGTTCTCAGGGACAGCAAAGAATGGCTGCTATCTGTCTTAAGCTTGCCGAACTTGAAACACTTAAGGAAAATATCGATAAAAAACCTGTTCTTTTACTTGACGATGTTCTTTCTGAGCTTGATATTGAAAGAAAAGCCATGCTTTTAAAACTTATTAAGGATGATTTCCAGACATTTATAACAGCTGCTAATTTTGAGTACATAAAAGATATAAGGCTTGATAAATGTGAAAAATATATTGTTGAAAATAATGATTTTAAATTATTATAAAACTAAATCAAATATGGTATTATTTTTAAAACTTGCTTATTTAAATGTAACTTCATTTATAAGACAGAGGTAAATATGCAGATTCACTACTGGATTATTCATATCCTGGTAATAGTTTTTCTATTAGGCGGCCTTGTTTTCAAAGCTACAACTATTTTTGAAGGAAATATCACAAAATTCGGAGATAGGAAAATATTATCAAAATGGAAAAAATTCTGGCATTATATCGGGCGCTTTTTTAAAAATTTTTTCTCAAAAAAATTCTGGCACCTCATTCTGGGCCTGTTTCTGGACGTAGTTTTCCACTTTAAGCTTTTAAGGGAGAATCCTTTAAAATGGTTTATCCATACTTTGATTTTCTGGGGACTTTTCCTTTTATTCATTCTCTCTATACTTTCAGGTATCGCTGTTGTGATACTGCCATTATTCGGATATCAGACAGGCATGTTCTGGCTGGCGGACATGCTTGCAGATGCGGACAATAGATGGACAGCTCTTTTAAATGATGGACTCAACTTAATAATTACAGCAGGCATAATCCTTGCCTTTATTAAAGGATTTGCACAGAAAAGAAAAATAAAAATGTTTGAAAGTCCCGATATACTTCTTATATGTTTTATTGCATTAATACTTATAAGCGGGTGGTTTACCGAAGCTGCAAGATATCTTGCTGAGGAAACACCATACTATATAGCAAAATTCGGATTTATCGGTTACTGGCTTTCAATAATATTAAAGCTGATTGTTCCAGGAGCGGCTTCCAGGATATGGGGAGCTGCCCATGAGTGGTTCTGGCATATACACGTGATACTTGTATGGCTGTCTTTTCTTTATATACCTTTCAGTAAGCTGTCCCATATTATTTTCAGTTCGATTGCAGGAAGCGTAAACAGTATGGAAAAAAGACTGCAAATCAATAAATCCCTTAAAGGAGTCCGTTAATGCAAAAAGTTAAAAATAAATTAGATACTAAAAAATTTACAATAGGAGAGCTTCTTGACATCGAAGGCTGTACGAGATGCGGTAACTGTACTCCTTTGTGCTGCGCTTATGAAGGAAGCGGAGATATTGAAGTGTCTCCTGCAAAAAAAATCTCGGTGCTGAAAAAAAGACTGGATTACAAGCACAGCCTGCTTGGGAAAATGTTCGGAAGCCGGGAATTATCTGAAAAGGAATTGAAAGAACTGGAAAAGGCTGCTTTTCAATGTACCCTTTGTTCAAGATGCGAGCTTGAATGTCCTGTCAATATAGGCTTAAAAGATGTATGGCTTTCATTAAGGGAGGCGCTGGTCAGTGAAGGGCGTTATCCGCAATCTATTGCTGAATTAAAAAATACCTTAAAAAAAGGTAAGAACATATCCTTTGAAACTAATAAATCAAGGGCAGACTGGATAAAACAAATACCAGATATTCCTGAAGACAGGCTTTTAAAGAAAACGGCTGAAGTAATATATTTTGCTGGTTGTGTACCATCATTTTCTCCGGAAGTTTTTCAAATACCCAAGGCATTGCTCAAACTTTTTCAGAAAGCAGATATAGACTTTGCCATTATGGGTGAAGATGAATGGTGCTGCGGCTTTCCTTTGCTTGCAGCAGGTTTTAAAGAAGATGCAATGGAATTTGCAGAACATAATATCAAAAGCGTTAATGAGCGAAATGCAAAATATCTAATAACAGGCTGTCCTACATGCTTCCATATGTGGGAACGCATATATCCTGAAATAGCACATGGGATAATGAACTTGTACACTTATCCGAAACCTATCCTGTCAGAAAAAATGAATTTTACTGTTCTGCATGAAGTCCAGTTTTTATCTGAGCTTATAAAGGAAAAAAGATTCGTTCTAAAACCTTTAAATAAAAAAATTACTTATCATGATCCCTGCGATCTTGGACGCAGTTCAGGAATTTATGATGAACCTAGAAGCATTATAAAAGCAATCCCTGAAATTAAATTTGTTGAACTTAAAAATTCAAGGGAAAACGCTAAATGCTGCGGTGGCGGGGGGAATCTTGAAGCCGTAAGTCCGAAGCTGTATGATAGTATTGCAGAGTTAAAAGCGCAGGAAATAATAGAAAGCGGAGCGGATATAGTCGTTACTTCATGCCCGCAGTGCGTAAAAACAATAGCGGAAGCTTTAAATAAAAAGAGGTCAGTCATAAAAGCCATGGATATTTCAGAATTATTACTTGCAAGCATCGAAGGTTCTGAAGTGTGATGTTTAAACCCGACAATATTGCTAATGTGCTTGAAACATATATTCAGGATAAAGATTTAGCAAAGAAAATCAATCACCATAAACTCTTTAACTGCTGGACAGTCATAGTAGGCAGCGATATATCCCAACATGCAAGACCAAAAATGCTACGCAATAAAGTTCTTTATATATCGACATCAAATCCTATCTGGTCAACGGAGCTTGGTATGATGTCCCAGGAAATAATCGGGAAGATCAATACTTATCTGAATGACGAAGTAGTTAAAGAGCTTAGGATAAAGCCGGATTTAAAATAAAAAACTTGAATAATTACTCAATATTAAGTTTTTAAATTTATTTAAACTTTTTTTAAAACTTGCTCTAAATTAAGTGAATTTTAAGCTTAAATCTGTTATAATAATTGTAAATTAATTATTTTTTTAATTATTAAGATTTGGTTAAAATCAAATTATTTTTTATCGGGGTAATAAGTTTAATACTTTTTGCGGGCAGTCAAGCTTGTTACCTTTTTATTTTGTAAAAAGGCGGGTGAATTGATTTGACAGATTCGACATATGATGCCAAAGATATCACGGTTCTTGAAGGTCTTGCTGCTGTCAGAAAAAGACCTGGTATGTATATAGGCTCAACAGGAATCAGAGGACTTCATCACATGATTTATGAAGCAGTAGATAATAGTATCGATGAAGCTATGGCTGGTTTTTGCGACAAAATATTTATTGTTATAAATAAAGACTATTCTGTTACTGTTATAGATAATGGTAGAGGAATTCCGGTTAAAAAAATGGACAAATATGACAGGCCGGCTGTTGAAATAGTCTTAACCAAGCTGCATGCAGGCGGCAAATTCGGGGGAGAAGGATATAAAGTTTCCGGCGGTCTGCACGGAGTCGGAATTTCTGTAGTAAATGCTCTTTCTGAGAAATTTATTGTAGAGATAAGAAGAGACGGGTATGTCTTCCAGCAGAAATTTGAGAGAGGCAATCCTGTAACAGATCTTGTAAAAGGAGAAAAAACGACACATAGCGGTACACTTCTTACTTTCTGGCCGGATAAAGAGATTTTTGAAGAAATTGATTATAAAAGTGAAATTCTTTCAACCCGTTTCAAGGAAATGGCATTTCTTAACAAAGGGCTTGAGATTACTTTTGTTGATAAAAGACAGGAACCGGAGTTAAGAGAAACTTATAAATATGAAGGCGGAATCATTGATTTTATTAAATATCTTTGTGAAAAGAAAGATGTCATACATAAAAAAATAATATATATGCAGAATCATGATTCTGATCATGAAGTTGAAATAGCAATGCAGTACACTGGCGGATATTCTGAATCTATTTTTTCATTTGCAAACAATATAAATACAACTGAAGGCGGCACGCACATCAGCGGATTTAAGGGAGCAATTACCAGAACAGTAAATGATTATGCAAGAAGCTCCGGACTTTTAAAGGAAAAAGATGATAATCTTCAGGGCGAAGACGTAAGAGAAGGTCTTACAGCTATTATAAGCGTCCGGCTAAAGGAACCTCAATTTGAAGGCCAGACAAAGACCAAGCTGGGGAATAGTGAGATAAAAGGATTTGTAGAATCAACAGTAAACTCGAAGCTTTCTGAATTCTTCGAAGAAAATCCTGATGCAGCTAAATCGATTGTAGCCAAATGCATTGAAGCTTCTCATGCAAGAAGTGCGGCAAAAAAAGCCAGAGACCTTACAAGAAGAAAGTCAATGCTTGAATCCGGCTCGCTTCCAGGCAAACTTGCTGACTGTTCAATGAGTGAACCTGAATTCTGTGAGCTTTACCTGGTTGAAGGAGACTCTGCCGGAGGCAGCGCAAAACAGGCACGTGACAGAAGATTCCAGGCGATACTTCCGCTAAGAGGAAAAATCCTCAATGTTGAGAAAGCAAGGCTCCATAAAATCCTTTCAAGCATAGAAATACTGGCAATAATTACAGCAATGGGGACAGGCATAGGTGATGAGTTCGATATTAAGAACGCAAGGTATGGGAAAATAATAATCATGACCGATGCAGATGTTGACGGAGCTCATATTAGGACACTGATACTTACATTTCTTTTCAGGTATATGCCCAAGCTGGTGGAAGAAGGTTATGTTTACATAGCACAGCCTCCGCTTTATCAGGTAAAAGAATCAAAGGATGTCCATTATGCTTATTCAGATGATGAACTGAAGAAAGTTCTTGAAAGCATCGGGAATAAAAGATATGTCATCCAAAGGTATAAAGGTCTTGGAGAGATGGATGCAGAACAATTATGGGATACTACAATGGATCCTGAAAAAAGAACTTTACTTAAAGTTGAGATAGAAGACTTACTTATTGCAGATGATATTTTTTCAACTCTTATGGGGGATAAAGTCGAACCCAGAAGAGAGTTTATAGAGAAAAATGCAAAGGTAGTTTCATTTATAGATGTTTAAAATTAATTATAAAAGGGTAACCATATGGTTTATGAGATAAGAGGAAAGATTAAAAATATAGGCATAGAAGCAGAAATGCAGGACAGTTATCTAAGTTATGCCATGAGTGTTATTGTCGGGCGTGCTCTTCCCGATATAAAGGACGGGCTGAAACCGGTTCACAGAAGAATATTATATGCGATGCTTGACATGGGCATGAAGCATAATACTCCTTTTAAGAAAAGCGCAAGAATCGTCGGTGAAGTTCTGGGCAAATATCATCCTCATGGTGATACTGCCGTATATGATTCGATGGTAAGAATGGCACAGGATTTCTCATTCAGATATCCTCTGGTAGAGGGGCATGGAAACTTTGGTTCGGTTGATGGCGATAGTGCTGCAGCTATGAGGTATACGGAAGCCAGACTTTCTGAATTTGCTGAAGAAATGCTTGCCGACCTAGATAAAGAAACGGTAGATTTTGTCGATAACTTTGATGGTTCTCTAAAAGAGCCTCTTATTCTTCCGGCTAAGATACCCAATCTTCTTGTCAATGGTTCCAGCGGAATAGCAGTAGGAATGGCAACCAATATACCACCTCACAATCTAGGTGAAGTAATTGATGGAGTCATTGCTTATATCGACAATAATGAAATAAGCATCAATGACCTTATGAAGCATATCAAGGGACCTGATTTCCCTACAGGCGGAACTGTCATGGGAATGAAGGGGATAGTAGATGCTTATAACACCGGAAGAGGAATAATTACTGTAAGAGGAAGAGTCCATATTGAACAAACAAAAAAAGGGAAGCAGCAGATAATCATTAGCGAAATACCCTATCAGGTAAATAAATCGAGCCTTGTTGAAAAAATCGCTAATTCCGTAAAGGAAAAAAAGATAGAAGGAATAAGTGATTTAAGGGATGAATCTGACAGAAGCGGCATGAGGATAGTGGTCGATGTAAAAAGAGAAGCTGATCCTAATATAGTTGCAAACCTGCTCTTTAAACATACTCAGCTTGAAAGCACTTTCGGGATAATTCTTCTGGCTCTTGTAAATAATGTGCCAAGAACGCTAAACCTTAAAGAAATAATACATGAGTATGTAAAACACAGATTTGATGTTGTTGTAAAAAGAATAAAATTTGAACTAAGAAAAGCTGAAGAAAGAGCACATATACTTGAAGGGCTTTTAATAGCTATTGATAATCTTGATGAAGTCATCAAGCTTATAAGGGCATCAAAGGATGTTCCGACTGCCAAAGCAGGACTTATAAAGAAATTCAAACTTACCGATATCCAGGCCCAGGCTATACTGGATATGAGGCTGCAAAGACTTACTGCGCTTGAGAGAGAAAAAGTCAAAGCTGAATACAAGGAACTTATGGATAAAATCAAGAGCCTGAAGGAGATTTTAAATGATGACAATCTTGTGTATGGAATAATAAAAGACGAGCTAAAAGGTATTAAGAAAAAATATTCCGATGAAAGAAGAACGGAAATAACTACGCAAAGCGCAGACTGGAATATCGAAGACCTTATTGCCGAAGAAGAAAATGTTATTTCAATCACACATAGCGGATATATTAAAAGGCTGCCTGTCACAACTTACAGGAAACAGAACAGGGGAGGCAGAGGAGTAACCGGGATGAACCTTAAGGAAGAGGATTTCGTAGAACACCTCTTTATATCCTCAACACATAATTTTATAATGTTTTTCTCCAATTTTGGCAAGGTATACAAATTAAAGGTCCATGAAATACCGGAAGGCAGCAAAATCTCAAAAGGCAAGGCAATAGTAAATATCCTTCCATTTAAGCAAGGCGAAAGCGTAAGAGCTGTAATCGCTGTCAAGGAATTCAGTGAAAATGAATATATTATAATGGCAACCAAAAAAGGTTTTGTTAAAAAGACATCTCTTTATGAATACAGGTCTTCGAGGAAAGATGGAATCGCCGCGATAATCCTGAAGGAAAAAGACGAACTTATAGGCGTTGACAGGACAAGCGGCAAGGATGATATTATCCTGATAACCAAGAACGGACAGGGAATCAGGTTTTCCGAGAAGGACTGCAGGCCTATGGGCAGAACAACCCAGGGCGTAATAGGAATGAGGCTGGAAAAAGGCGATGAGGTCCTTTCAATGGTTGTTGTAAAAGACTTGAGCAGCGATCTATTCATACTTACAGACAATGGGTTTGGAAAGAGGACAGTTGTTACGGAATTTTCCAGGATTCACAGAGGCGGAAAAGGCGTAAGAGCGATAATTGTTACTGAGAAAAAAGGAAAAATCGCAGGTGCAGGTATTTTAAGGGAGGATTATGATGTAATAATCATGTCCCAGAAAGGCATTATAATAAGGACACCTGCAAAATCAATATCCAGGTTCGGAAGGACAAGCCAGGGAGTAAAGATAATGAATCTAGAACAGGGAGACAAGGTAGCATCAACTGCTTTTACAGCGCCGGAGGAATCATAGTATCAATATTGTAATTTATTGTTTTAATTGAACTTATTAGATAATATAATTAAACTATTGTTTCCAATTAATTATTTTTTATCAATATTGGTAACATTATTACTAGGAGGGAAATTATGGCAGATCAAAAAGTAGTAGATGCTGATTTTAACAAAAAAAGTTCGACTGGTCTTGAGCCAAAAATTGCTTGCTTAATTGCTTACATTTTTAGCTGGCTGGGAGGTCTTATAATTTATCTTCTTGAAAAAGAAAATAAATTTGTCAAGTTTCATGCATTTCAGGCTTTGCTTATAGGAATTCTGGAAGTGCTTTGCATTATTGTTATATCAGTTATTCTCGGTCTCATCCCTTACATAGGATGGTTCTTCTTCTCATGGCTTGGTTATGTAGCTGCCGGTGTTTGCTGGATATTTGCAATTATTGCACTTGTAAAAGCATTTAATGGTGAAAGATATTACATACCATTCTTGAGAGGACTTATGAATAAATTTTATAAAGAATAATTTGTTTTTTATTCTCTATTCTTCTTAATATTTTTAATAGACTTACTGCAAAAGGATATCTTTCCTATTTCAGTAAGTCTATTTTTTAATAATATAAGGAGGGGATGTTATGGCAAAAATAAATATCACCAGAAAAGTAGTTAGAAGCATCAGCGAGTGGTCTGTTTTTAAAATTACAATAATCGCTTATCTTATATTTTTTGCATTAGGAGTAATAGTATTTGCAATATTTTCTCTTTTAACATGGATGGGGCTGGAGATTTCAGGACTGAGTTTTGCAAGCGCAGTTGAAAATATGGGACTTGCTTCCACTATGCAGTCTTTCGGTGTCGACATAACTGACATGAACCTCTTTGCAGGCGGAATGGGAGTTATAGGAATAATTATCTTTGTTGTAGTAGGACTTTTATTCTCAGTAGTTTATGCAGCTATAGCTACTTTCTTTACATGGATTTTTAATGTGATATTGAAAATAAGTGGAGGCATTGAACTAAGATTCATTGATAGAAATGCTTCTACTGCTGAAAAGAAAGTTTCAAAGCCCGTACAATCTGATTGACAAATAACCCTAATATTGATATTTTATCGCTTGCGGTTTTTTTTGCTTAGGGCGTATAGCTCAGATGGTTAGAGCGCGTCCCTGATAAGGACGAGGCCTCTGGTTCGAGTCCAGATACGCCCACCACTAGGTAAAAGCTGACTGTATTCAGATAATTATCCGGACACTGAACAATAATCTTATTCAATCAGTAAAATTGATATAGTCTGATATTTGATTAAAAACATTATTAATTCAAGAATCCAGTTTATTTTTATAAGGAAGGTTCATATGGCTAAAAGAAAAGTAATCAATATTAATGAAGAACTTTGCAATGGGTGCGGGAATTGCATCCCTAATTGTCCTGAGGGCGCTCTCCAGATAATCGATGGCAAGGCAAGACTTGTAAGTGATTTATTCTGTGACGGCCTGGGCGCGTGCATAGGCGAATGTCCTGTTGGAGCGATAACTACTGAAGAAAGAGAAGCTCTGCCATATGATGAGAAAAAAGTAATGGAAAACATTGTTAAGCAAGGCGAAAATGTAATTAAAGCTCATCTGAAACATTTAAAAGACCATAATGAAAAAGAATATCTTAAACAAGCCTTTGATTATCTAAAGGTAAACGGCATAGAGATTCCCGATGATTTCAAGGATGGCAGAATCCTGGAGGAAGAAACAGAGAAGGATGAAAATACCGGCTGTGCTTCTTCAGGTGTGTGCCCAGGTTCACAAATATCAGATTTTACTAACAAGGAAAAGTCCCACAAGGTGGAACCGGGAATATGGAAAAAAGCTTTTGATGAAAATCCTGAAAATGAAATTAGAAAAACACAGTTAAATCATTGGCCCATACAAATAAAACTTGTTCCTCCCAATGCACCCTTTCTGCAAAATTCAAGTCTTCTGATTGCTGCTGATTGCGTGCCGTTTACACATCCGGATTTTCATGAAAAATTTCTAAAGGGGAAAGTATTACTGATAGGATGCCCGAAGTTTGATGATGCTCAATTTTATCTGCAGCGAATTAGTGATATAGTAAGTAATAATGATATAAAGTCCATAACTGTAGTATATATGGAAGTGCCTTGCTGTTTTGGGCTTATTTCGATTGCACAGGAAGCCATAAAAAGGTCCGGAAAGATTATCCCATTTGTAGCCGTGAAGATAAGCATAAAAGGAGAGATTATTTAAATAGTTTTTCTTTAAGATTTTTATTAAAGAAATGAAGCATTTTTTATAATTCTTAATTACCAAGGAGAAAGTAAAATGAAAATATTCGGTAATGATTTTAACAGGGAAGAAATAAAAAAAAGAACCGGTGATATTACTCAATTAGGTGGATTAAGATTTTTTGAGTTTTCTGACGGCATGGCAAAAGGAGTCAGTGCAGCAAATTTAAAGAGTATTGATGGCGGAATCGACATGACTGTAGTTGCTGGCAGGGCAATGGATATTTCATCTTTTTCATACAAAGGCATACCTTTGGTATGGCGTTCATGCACCGGTGAGACCAATCCTTCTTTTTATGAATCAAAGAATGATGAGTGGCTCCGGTCTTTTTTTGGAGGGTTATTGACCACATGCGGCCTTACATATTTTGGAGATCCGAATAAAGACGGTTCGGAAGAGCTGGGACTTCATGGAAGAATCTCTAATATTGCAGCGCAGGAAGTTTCTTCCAAATCATATTGGGAAGATGATGAATACATAATGGAAATAAGCGGTAAGATACGGCAGGTAAAAGCACTTGCAGAAAAACTTGAAGTCAGCAGGTGCATTAAATTATTTTCATCTGCATCTATTGTAAGCATTGAGGACTCCATTGAAAATTTCGGTTTTAACCAAATGCCTTTAATGGTCTTATATCATATGAATTTTGGATGGCCTCTTCTTGATGATAAAGCAGAACTTTATATTGGGAAAGGTGAAATAAACCCGCTTAATGACGATGCAAAGAAAAATATTAAAATGTTTGATAATTTTATCAAACCGGTAAGCGGTTTTAATCCTGAAGTTTTTGCACACGATATAAAGCCTGACAGCGAAGGATATTGTTATGCGGCGCTAGTGAACAGAAATCTTGATATGGGTAACGGCATAGGAGTCGGATTAAAATTTGCAAAAGAAAATCTTCCTTATCTGATCGAATGGAAGAATTTTAATCTAGGGGATTATGTGCTTGGCCTTGAACCTGGAAATGCTTTTGTCTCAGGAAGGAATATAGAAAGGGAAGCTGGCAGAATGAAAGAAATCAATCCTGGAGAAAAGAAAAAAATGAAAATTGAAATCAAGATTTTAAGCGGCCATAATGAGATAGATGATTATATAAAAAATCACATAAAATAATTTATTTTTACATAATAATGTTTCTTTATTTTTTTTAGAAATTGTGTTATTCTACAATACCGTTAATCGTGGGGGTGTAGCTCAGCTGGGAGAGCACCTGCCTTGCAAGCAGGGGGTCAGCGGTTCGATCCCGCTCATCTCCACCATTTATACTGACTAAGAATTTTGGCCTCTTCACCAAATAATGTAGTTCGTATGGCGATTAATTAGTATGCCTGTATAAAAAGCCTGGCTATTCACCAGATAAAAGCGCAGCTATTTTAGGCTCTTTCCCAAAAACGGGGCATTTCATTCTAATAACACATGGTTCCGGCATTCAAACTTTAATTTTCAAAACTATTCATCAAGTAATGAAATATTCATTCAGTTTCATAATGTTTAGTTATGCATTAAATGATAAAAGATAGAATCCAATAAAAAGCAATGGAGGCTGACCAGCATATAAGTAGTCATTTATTTAGCTGTTGATTATATAGAAAATAAAGGAATAAGGCATAGGGATGCAGGATGCTTTGAACGAAATTAATGAAAATCTCTTGAATAAAACATATTGCCCGATATTTTATTATAGCTTAATATATAAATGTTATTCTTATAATTGAAATATTTGCGGATTCAATTATCAAATGCTGATTACTGGCTGATGAACTTAAAGGTTCAACTTTTAGAAGAAAATATAAACTGGAAATGTAAAACGGAGACATAAATGGAAATCAAGAAAAATTATCAATATGGCGGATGGAATAATTGTATTCTTATCAGTGGCGGAAAAATAAAGCTTATTATCGTTACTGACATAGGACCAAGAGTTATAAGTTTTGGGGCCTGTGAAGGCAGGAACATGCTTAAGGAATTTACAGAATCATTAGGCAGCACAGGAGGAAAAGACTGGATACCATATGGAGGGCATAGATTATGGCATTCACCTGAGGCTTCACCAAGAAGCTATTGTCCGGATAACAGCGAGGTTGATTATAAAATCGTAGGAAGCACTGTCATACTGAGCCAGAAAACAGAAAGAAATACAGGGATTAAAAAGGAAATGGAGATAACTTTATTTGAGGAAAACAGTTTTGTTGAAATCGTACATAGAATAATAAATAAAAATCTATGGGCGATTGAAACAGCCCCCTGGGCAATAACCATGATGGCTGAGAACTGCAGGGCAATAATACCTCATGAGCCATTTCAGAGTTGGGATGAAAATCTTCTTCCTGTGAATTCAGTAAATCTATGGTCCTATACCAAAATGGCTGACCCGAGATTTAAGTGGCAGGATAAATATATACAATTAAAACAAGACCCTGCCCTTTCATCCAGGCAGAAGATAGGAATTACGAGTAAGCAGTGCTGGATCGCGGGTGCCAATAAGGATGATTTGATGATTAAGAGATTCTTCAGATTCCCTTTTGCAATTTATCCTGATTTGGGAAGCAATATAGAAGCTTATACAGATAAAGATGTCATTGAACTGGAAACATTGGGGTCTATGGAAGTAATCGAACCTGGAGAATATCTGGAACATACAGAGTACTGGTTTTATTTTCAGGCTGAATTGGGGGAAGATGAAGAAAGCCTTGATAAACAATTAATCCCATTAATCGATGAGACAGAAAATATATTATATAAAACTAATGAAAGATAAAAATATGACTCCTAAAGATTTAGTAAAAAACATACTTGCAGGTCAGAAGACTGAAAGAAAAGCAGTCCTCAATCCTGTATCTTCTACCACTGTCGTGCAGATGGAGATAATGGACGCATTTTTCCCGGAAGCACATTTTGATGCAAAAAAAATGTTCGAACTTTCAAGAGCAAATTATGAAGTTCTCGGATATGACGCAATAATGCCTATCTTTTCTGTAGTAATTGAAGCTTTTGCAAACGGGTGCGAAGTAGACTGGGGCAATCCTGAAATGATGCCACAGATAAAAGGAAAGCTTTGGAAGGATTATAAGGATATTGAAATAAAAAAGAACTTTCTTGACAATTATGCGGTTAAAGCAGTTCTTGACTGCATAAGTATGCTTAAGTCTAAATATCCGGAAGTTGCAATAATAGGAAAAGTATTCGGACCATGGACTTTGTCCTATGATTTTTTTGGAGTCGAAGATTTCCTGATAAAGAGCATAATAAATCCGAATGAGGTTAAAGACATATTGGAAAAATTAAGCGAGATCACAGTAAGATTTGCACAGGCCCAGATAGATGCAGGGGCTGATTTTATGACAGTTGCAGATCATGCTACAAAAGATCTCTGCAGCCCATTAGCTTACAGGGATTTTTTGATTCCCATACATTCAATGCTGGTAAAGGAAATAGAAGTACCTATAATGCTCCATATCTGTGGTGATACGCTTGATAGAATTGACTATATCTGCCAGACAGGAGTATCTTTTTTTCATTTTGAATCAAAAGTAGAAGCATCTAAAGCGGTAGAGACCTGCGGGGGCAGAACCAAGCTGATAGGTAATATCAATAATCCACTTACATTATTATTTAAAAGACCGAAAGATGTAAGGGCACAAGTATTTAATGCGATTAAAAGTGGAATTGATATAATAGGGCCAGAGTGCGCAGTCCCTCTGACTACACCGCTTGAAAACTTGATAGAAATAGCAATTGCAACAAAAGATTTTAAAAATATTCATTAATATGCCTCGGATTGGAATATATGATGTCAAGAATATGGGTTGAGCTTTTTTTAGGCAAAATAGGAAAGTATCTGATAGACTTCTTTTCAAAATACTATATATGGTTTGTACCAGTAGTTATTTTGTATGGCATATTTATGGCATTATCTTCTTATAACCTTAGGAGGATGGAAAAGAAAATATCTGGCGATATAGCCAAACAGGCAAAATATCTTATAAGAAGAAATCCTGAAATTAATTTTTTAGGGATTGTTGAGAATATAGTCATTGACTGGGAAGAAATTGTGAGGTCATATTCTTTTTTCCCTTTTATAGCAAATGAATTTGACCTTTGGGTTGCCAGGACGTCCTCAAAGACTCTCAGGTCTTTTATATTTGGAGATGAGAATAAAATCCGCGTAATACTTGAAAGAAAAAATATTTACTTTAAGGAACTATCTGGTGGTGTGCGTAAGAATCTTTATGCAGACATTACAAAAAGGATTTTTAAGAGAAAAGCTTGAATATAGGCTCTATTACCTTGGCAAGTATCCAGTATATTAAATTGGAACCCATTCCCATGCTTGAGTAATTATTAAACCCTTCGACTATCTGCTCCCCTGATTCGCCTGACAGGAAGTTTGTTATAAACCCGGTCATATTTGTAGAAATAAGAAGTATTAAAGGGATTATTATTATGGCTGAAATAAAACTTCTGAAAATATCGCCGCGCGACAAGCTTATAACCCAGATAAGTATAAGAGGTATAATAATAAGATCTGCGCCAGGGAGCATATTATTTCCAGGCAGTATTGTTGCAATATAAACGGTAAGAGGAATCATTATTGTCGACAAACCGATAACCGAAGAGTTGCCGGCAAGCATAAGTGGATTTATTCCGACATATATTGTCCTTTTGGTAATTTTGCTATTGATGAAAGTTCTCATATCATTGATTATCGGTATGGCTCCTCGGTAAAGAAGGGATATTGCTCTGGGCATGAGGATTGCAATGACTGCAAGATAGACTCCGGAATAAAAACTATATAATATGCTGGGCCATAAATTAAAAGAAAACTCTTTGTATTTTGTAATCGCTCCTATTATGAACCCCATTATAAACCCTATTATCATAGGTTCCCCTGCCAGGCCGAGTTTATACTGTATCTCTTCATAAAAAATATTTACTTTTTTAAGAAAGGGTATCTTATTAAATAAGTAATTAATCAGGTTAGGAATAGGAGCCCATACAATAGTGGAAGGGTTTGGCAGGGATATTCCTTTAATACCATAATAGTTTTCAATATATGGGGCATATATATCAGCTATCACAAAAGTTACTGTTGCAATAACTCCAGCAAATAAGAAACCCATCCAGTAGACACCGGTTATTTCATAAACAAGTATTCCTGAGAACAAGGATATCCACAGATTCCATATATCAAGGTTGATTGTCCTGGTCAATCTTAAAAACAGCATCATAATATTGATACCGACAAGAAGTAAAAAAATAAAAATAGTATAAGGAGCATAAATATCTACTTTTTGTGCGATAAACCATCCAGTATCGATAACCTGGAAAGTTTTTAAAGAAGAAGAGACAATAGTATTTATTATGGGATTAAAAAACGATATGTAGAAGAACATAAGTATTGAGAAAGTAAAAAGTCCAAGATAAGTAAAGGCTGCATTTTTTAATAAAGTTAGCTTGTTTCTTGAGACTATAAGTCCGATAAGCAAGAATAAGATAGATATTAAACCTATAGGACCTATAGCAACGAAGACTTGTGTTATTTTAATTAAGAAATCCATATAAATAAAGCGATAACCTTTGTTTCATTATATTGCATAAAAATTTAAGCTTACTATATCAAAATTTACCGATTTATTTAACAAAAGATAAAAAAATGATTTTCATCTTCTCCGTAGATGAAATTTAAAAATAGCTGAAAGAACATTAAGTAATATTTTTTTCAATAAAATTTTTAATGTGGTATATTCTCAATAATAAATTTTTATTTATAAATATTGGAAAAGCAGAGTTGCCGGATGTTAAAAGATGAAGAGACCAAGATAGTCTTATTCTGCATTAACTGTAATGAGGAAACCGAACATTCAGTTAATTATATAGGCGAATATCTTAAGAGTATCCAGTGTGATAAGTGCAAAAAGAAATTTGAGATTGACAGGAGACATTTAAGGACTGTCTTTGCTGAAGATTTTATAGAAAGAGTACTTTCAAAACCCCACAGAATGACAAAAGATTTCAAAGAAGCTATGGCTTATATGGTCCCATTTTTCCCAAAAAGACTTTTCAGGGAACCAAAAAAAGTAATAAAGGAAATCATCGAAGTCCTCAGGAAGAAAAATGGGGATTAGATAAATTTTTAATGCAATAATCCTCGAAATGTTGTATTTTTTATATTTGATTTTTAAGTATTTATAATTATTTGTTTTATATTTGAATTTTGAAGGGAGAAGCAAATGGAAGAGAAAAATTTTGATCTGGTAGTTTTAGGCGGAGGACCAGGCGGATATGTAGCCGCAATAAGAGCGAAGAAGCTTGGTATTGATGTTGCAGTAATTGAGAAGGAAAATCTGGGTGGGGTCTGCCTGAACTGGGGATGCATACCGACAAAGGCACTTGCCCATACCTCAGATGTAATTGAAGCAATGAAGAAATCTGCTGAGCTTGGAATAAACATCACGGGTCCTGATATTGATTTTTCAAAGGTTATGGAAAGAAAAGATAAAGTTGTTTATATGAACAGGGCAGGGCTTGAATATAATTTTAAAAAGAACCAGATTGAAATAATAAGAGGCGAAGGCAAACTAGTTTCCCGTAATAAAATAATGGTTAAAGGAAGCGACGGAAGCAGCACAGAAGTCAATGCAAAGAATATAATAGTTGCTACCGGTTCTCATGCATCAAGTGTTCCTCCCTTTAATCTTGATAATGAAGGCATACTTGATAATGTCGGCATTTTAAGCCTTAAAGAACTTCCCGAATCCATGCTTGTTGTAGGCGGTGGCGTAGTAGGCTGTGAATTTTCAAGTGTTTTTGCAACACTTGGCACAAAAGTGACAATAGTTGAATTAATGCCCAGCATTTTACTTAATGAAGATGAAGAAGTTTCTTCTCTTATTAATAAAGTATTTACCAAAAAAGGGATAAATGTCCACACTGGCGTAACGGTTGAAAATGTAAATAAGGAAAACAATAAATATACATGTAAGTTAAGTAACGGCGAATCAATTACAGTTGACAAGATTTTGATTTCAGTAGGAAGGAAACCTAATTCGGATAATATAGGACTTGCAGAAGCCGGAATTGAAACTGATGCAAAAGGATTTATAAAAGTCGACGCATATTTAAGGACAAATGTCGATAATATTTTTGCAATAGGCGATGTAATCGGCGGCTATCAGCTTGCTCATGTCGCATCTGCTGAAGGTCTTATTGCCGTGGATAATGTTTTAAATAAAAATAAAGAAATGAAGTATGATGTTATCCCTTGGGCTATATTTACTATACCGGAAATAGGCACAGTGGGACTTAGCAGGAAACAAGCTGAAGAAAAAGGTTATGAAGTCTGCATGGGCATGTTCCCGTTTAAAAACAGCGGTAAAGCTGTAGCAATACAGGACAATGAAGGATTTATAAAAATATTTACAGATTCGTCTACTGGAGAAATACTCGGTTCCACCATAGTAGGTCCGAGAGCTTCAGATCTTATTCATGAAGTAGCTCTTGCAATGAGCGGCGAGCTTACTGTGGACCAGATTGCAGAGACAGTTCATGCTCATCCGACATTATCCGAAGCTGTAATGGAAGCAGCAGAGGATTGCTTCGGGCTTTCAGTCCATAAAGTATAATAAACAAATATTTGGCATTAAAAGACATATTTTTATTATGTTTAAGTTGTTGGTTACAGATGTAGACGGAACTTTGCTAGACCATCAGTCAAAGCTTACTGATTTAAACAAAAGAGCAATAAAAGACTGTATAAATGCAGGCATAAAGGTGGTAATTGCAACCGGTAAATCTTTTTCAGCCGTAGAGCACCTGATAAAAGAATTTAATTTACAGCTCCCCCAGATTACTCTGGGTGGAGCTATGACTGTCACACCTGACGGTAAGGTAATCGATTCTTTCACTATTCCTGAAAAGATCTATCATGAAATAATCGATGCAGTTAGGGCTAAAGGTTATGAGCCCTTAATTGCAACTGTAGAAGGAAAAATATATTATCAGAAATTTGTTCCTGAGATGAAAAATGTGATGGAGATAGGTGAAACACTTTATGAAGCTGATAATATTAAAAAAGATATATATGCAAAACATTCTGTCAGCATTTTCTTATCCATTACAGCAGATGATCCTTTGGATTCTTATATTAGAAAAGAATTCGGGAAAAGGATGCTTATATCTCGTTCAGGCAAATATTTTTTTGATATTTTAAACATCAAGGCATCAAAAGGAAATTCTTTAAAAAAGCTAATCAAAAGACTAAAGATTTCTAAAGAAGAAGTCATAAGTTTTGGCGACAGCCAGAATGATATCAGCCTTTTTAAAGAATCCGGTTTCAGTATTGCAGTAAAAAATTCCTATCCGGAGTTAATTGAGTTAGCAGATGCGATAACTGATGAAAATCATAAATCGGGTTTAGGGAAAGCAATATATAAATATATATTACATAAAACGGTAAGTACTGAAGCCGAATTTTAAGTTTGACAACTGGGTAAATTCACATTATTCTTTAAAAATGATTTGAATCTTTTTTAGTAAAAAATTGCTTTTTTAGATATTTTGAATTAAATTATTAGTTATCTTAAAACATTCACCATATACACAATCATAATCAAATAAATAGTTTAAAAAATTATTTTAAAATTCAATGACAGAAGCTAGTAGCGTAATCCTTAATAAAAAAATTAAATTTTCACTTCTAAGAACTGTTACCAAGGAAGAATTCATTGGAAAAATAGTTGAATTTGCCAATAGTGTTGTAAACTTTCTTATAAATAGTGGCTGCGAAAAGATAGGGCATATTAATTTTATTGCAACTACCGATGGGGAAGATTATCTTCAGGTTAATATAACTGAATGTGCTGAGAGACCAAAAATAAAGGATTTTTTAAGGAAGAAATTCAATAAAGTAAGTACGACTTTGAATATAATTGAATTCGGTGTGAAAAAAGAACAAATAGATAATAAAATAAATGAAGAAATAGAAAATATTGAAGCTTATTTTAATTCAAATAAATAAAATACAAAATTCTATCAGGCTATAAGAAGTTATTTAAAATCCATGATTGTAAAAAAGCGTATTTTCCAAATTAATTTTATTATAATTTCATTAATCTTAATATTTATCATGCTTTCTCCAGGCTGTTCGAAATCAAGCGATAATAAAGAATCTCCTACTGAAGCAGGCAGTGTCAATATCGATAAAGAAGAATCAGGTATTTATAAAGAAATTACAGTTGATGAAGCTTATGAAATGATAAAGAGCGGAGATTATCAGATTCTTGATGTAAGGACACCGGATGAATACGCCGAAGGCCATATAGAAGATTCCATACTTATTCCTCTTTCAGAATTAGAAAACAGGTTTAAAGAGCTCGATAAGAATATGCCTGTCATAGTTTACTGCAGAACAGCCAATAGAAGCACTACAGCATCAGAAATCTTAAAAAAAGAGGCGTTTGAAGAAATATACAATATGCTTGGCGGGATAACTGATTGGTCTGCAAAAGGATATCCCGTAGAGAGATAAAAATATTTTAATCAGGCTCTGCGTGGATGGTAAGCTCATCGATATTTTTAAAAGTTGTTTTTATGTGATTTTCCATCTCAGTAGTCATATTATGGACACTGGTTATATCCATATCTTTATCCAGGCAGCAGTGAAATGAAATATTATATCTGGCTTCTTTAATAAGTACTGCGAAATTATGGCAAGAACGTATATCAACGTAATCTGAAATACTTTTTTTTATCTCATCAATCAGCCTGTCAGATTTATTAGTAATATCTGTCCATTCCTCCGGGTTGTTTTCAACTTCAATATGTATATAGGTATTATTCAGTTCATCAGAAATATTTTTTAGCTTATCTTCTATATTCTTTGTAATAATTTCAGCTTCGGCAAGCTTTATGTCTTTTTTCAGCTCTATATGCAAAGTTATATTGAATCCTTCTTTTAAATTATTGACCGATATATTGTGAATATCTTTTACTTTTGGCTCTTTTAATACAATATCTTTTATTACTTCTTCGATGTTCTCTTCCGGTAAATCAGATTTTGTATCAATCATTATTTCGCAGTCAGCTATTTCTTTACTTAACCCGAATTTTATTTTTTCCTTTATTTCTTCTACCTGCGAAAGATGGAGGCTGCTGTTAAGGGATAAGTCCAGATTTATGAATTTGATATTTCCTACCTCTTGTATCTTAATATTATTTATTTTTTTTATTTCCTGAAAACCTGATAAAGCTTTTTCTGCTTTCTCGGTAATTTCAACGGGAATATAACCCAGAAGGTCGCGTATAGTCCTGAAAGATAATCTTATGCTGAATATTAGTATTATCAATGAAACAATAATAGACGCTATAGGATCGGCAATATTCATCCCAAAACGGGCAAATACCAGTCCGGCTATTACAATTACAGAGCTAATTAAATCCCCTGCATAATTTATAAGGTCAGCTTTAAATGCAATCGAGTTATACTTTACAGCGATTTTTGCAATATAAAATACTCTGATTAAGTTAATTATGATTGAAAATATCAGAGCGGCAAATATATAAATATTAATGTTCAGAGCATAATCCCTGTTGATTATTCGGTTTATAGATTTATATATTATAAAAAGGCACAGTAACATTATTATGACTGTTTCAATAAAAGCAGAGAAATTTTCGTACTTACCATGTCCGTAAGGGTGGTCTTTATCTGCAGGCCTGATTGATATTCTAATAGCAAAGAAAGTTATCAATACAGTCACTATGTCAAGAGTATTGTTAAGAGCTTCAGAGTAAACCCCAAGACTGTTTGAGCTATAAGCAACAATTGTTTTTATAATCACTAAGAATATTGAGACAGCTAGTGAAAAAATAGAAAGTTTTCTTTTTGCAATATCTTTTGCTTCCACTGTAATAATTATTTGTTTAATAAATTTTCAGGTTATTCATAAATAATAATGCAATTAATATAATTTTTATAGATATAAAATTGAAACATGTTATTTGACAATTTTTTATTTTTATATGAAATAATATATATTTAATAAAATACGGTTTGAAAAATAATGATTGTTGAATTAGAATTTTTTAATTGATATGTTTATAAAATTAATCCTTCTGGAGGAAAAATGGAGAGTACGGAACTATTCGAAGTAATAAAGAAATTTGATAAAGAAATGAATAATTTATATAAAAGCCAGAAAAGGGAGACTGGTTATTATTCAGAAATGAATTCTTATGTACTTAAAGACATTGGCGGCTACGAAGCTGTTAAAAGACTTATACATTTTAAAGAAGATTCTGAAGCTTTAAAACTTTTTGCCAGTAAAAAAAGGCTTGACCTGGCGGCAGAGAGTCTGGTATTGAAAAAGGACTATGAAAAACTGTTTACTGAAAATGAAAAAGAAATCTGCAGAAAGAGACTTGAGGAGTACTCAAAATCATCTGCCTAGTATCAGGTAATGCTCAAAAAGACAAGCTGAATCAGGTTCGGGTATAAGTGATTATAATAATTTTTATTGTTTTTATTTAATTTAATAACTATAATTAAAAATTGTTTAAAAAAAACCAAAGGAATTTTAGGGATAATATATAAAAATTACAAGCTTTATCAATTACAAGCTTCCTAATTACATGTATTATTTTCTAATCCTCAGGAAATAATTAATCCAAAGAAAGGAAATCAATTGAATAAAAAACTATATGTTGGTAACCTGGACTATTCAACTTCAGATGAGGAGCTCAAGGAATTGTTCGCAACTTATGGCGAAGTTGAAAACGTTAAAATTATCAAGACAGCTGAGGGAAAGCCAAGAGGCTTTGCTTTTGTAGAAATGGTTGCTGAAAATAGTGCTGAAGAAGCTGCAAAAAACCTGAACCAGTCAAGTTTTAAGAACAGGACTTTGGTTGTAAATGAAGCCAGAAATGAAAGAAGAGATGACAACAGAAACGGTGGTGGCTTCAGGGGTGGATTCAGGTCAAGAAACGGCGATTCAGGCGGAAGAGACGATCTTAATTATAAATTAAAAAAATTAAGAAGAGATCTTAAATAATTTCCTGTCAATTTCCACTTTTTAAGTTAATTTAATTATTTCTATATTAATCTAACGATTACTATAGAATCACTTAATCACTTAATGACTCACAGGGAGGATTAAGAAGGTTATTATCTTCATCTTTAATAAGTAATGAGATAGTAAATTCTTTCTGATTATTTATTTAATTTCTCCCTGTGTTGTTCATATAATATGTATCATTAAATAAAGATTTCCAAAATCTATTTTTGATATTGTTTTACCGGGATAAAAGGGAGCCATATATTATGATTGGAGCTATTGCAGGAGATATAATAGGTTCAGTTTATGAATGGGATAATGTAAAAACTACTGAATTTCCTCTTTTATCTGATAATATTTTTTTTACTGATGATACTGTTCTTACAATAGCTACTGCGGATTGTCTTTTAAATAAAAAAGATTTTGCTCATACCTACCGGCAGTATTTCATGAGATATCCCGGAAAGGGCTATGGTGGAAGTTTTACAAAATGGGCAGAGTCTGGCAGCGGTTTACCATATAATAGCTGGGGCAATGGTTCAGCTATGAGAGTAAGTCCAATAGGTTTTGCTTTTGATGATATAGAACTTGTTTTAGAAACCGCTGAAAAAAGCGCAATTGTTACACATAGTCACCCTGAAGGTATCAAAGGTGCAAAATCAGTAGCTGCTGCAGTTTTTCTTGCAAGACAGGGCAAAGATAAAGATGAAATAAAGGATTATATTGAGAATGAATTCGAATATGACCTGGAAGAATCTATTGAAAGCATAAAAAAATGGTATTCCTTTGACGTTTCCTGCCAGGGCAGCGTGCCTCAGGCAATAAGAGCATTTTATGAGTCTGAGGATTTTGAAGATGCAATAAGAAAAGCAATTTCTATAGGCGGAGATTCAGATACCATTGCCTGTATAACCGGAGGCATCGCTGAAGCTTTTTATAAGGTGATTCCGGAAAATATTAAAATTGCAGTTTTTAATACCCTGGATGAAGATATGAAAAAGATGACTTTTAAATTTTATCAACATTTTATAAGAGATATAAAAATTTAATAAAAAAATAAATATATGCTTTCCACTTCTGAATTAGTGAATCTTATTATAAGGTTTGCCTGTTTTCTTGCAGGTTTCTGGCTCTTGTGGAAAATCACTTACTGCAGCAAGAATAAAGAATCCAAATCCATCCCAGGTTTCAAAAAAGATAAAAATGCTTTGATTTCAATTATAATACCGGCAAGGAATGAAGAGCATAATCTTCCCAAACTACTTGATTCATTAAAAGTTCAAACTTTAAAAGTCTGCGAGATAATTGTTGTTGATGATAATTCCGAAGATAATACAGCTAGAATTGCATCAGATTATGGGGTAAAAGTAATCAAGATAGATGAACCTCCGGACGGATGGATAGGTAAGACCTGGGCGTGCCATAATGGAGCTAATGCCGCAAAAGGAGATTATTTACTTTTCCTGGATGCTGATACCTGTCTTGAGGAAGATGCTGTTGAAAGAATCTTTTATTGCAGAAAAATACAGGGTGGAGTTATATCGGTACAGCCGTACCATAAAGTAAAGAAATTTTATGAAAAATTTGCAATAATCTTCAATATAATAGCTATGGCAGGGATCAACTCCTTTAGCCCTGTCTCTTCAAGGAGCAAGCCTTACGGCGCATTCGGCCCATGTATATTTTTCAGTAAGGAAGATTATAAAAAGATAAACGGACATGAAAGCTCTAAAGGCAAAGTTCTTGAAGATTTGTCAATAGGAAAAAAAATAATTGATTCAGGCATAAAGTTAAAAAACTACGGCGGTAAAGGCCTGATTGATTTCAGGATGTATCCTAAAGGATTTAAAAGTCTTATTGAAGGTTACAGCAAGGGTTTTCTGCTTGGAGCAAAATCAACTTCAATATTACTTCTTATTATCACTATTGCCTGGATTTCAGCCACTTTCTCTGCAGTTTATATGCCTGTTTTCTCAATAATAAACAGAGACTATCTGATATTTTTTATTTATCTTTTTCTTTATATCTGCTATGCGGCACAAATCTATTGGATGGGGTATAGAATAGGTAATTTTGGAATTATCACTGCAATATTTTTTCCAATCTATATTGTATTTTTTGTTTTAATCTTTTTCTATTCCATAATAATTACTCTCTTCGTAAAAAAAGTCACATGGAAAGGAAGAAAAATAAAGTGCTGATTGAGCTAAATCACTTATGGACTATTATCCTTAATTTTGCTTTATGGCCGATATTCCAGATTATAGCTGCTTTAATATTTTTAAGGATTCCTTTAAAAGTTTTTAATCCGAAAAAAAATATTTTAAAGATAAGAAAGTTTGAAAAAAAAGGAATTTTTTATGAAAGGTATTTTTTTATAAAAAAATGGAAAGGAAAGCTGCCTGACGGAAGCAAAATTTTCGGCAAGGGATTTGTAAAGAAAAATCTTCTTGGAAGCGATTATGATTACTTATCGACTTTCATTTTTGAGACAGGCAGGGCAGAATACACGCATCTTTTCGCCATGCTTCCTGCTCCGGTATTTTTTATATGGAATCCGTGGTGGGCAGGCATAATAATGATTATCTATGCTGTTATAATAAATGTTCCGTGCATACTTGCACAAAGATACAATAGGGCAAGACTCGAGGTTATTTTAATCAATATGAGAAATAAAAAATTAAATCCAGATAATGAATTTTAATGAACCATGATATTTTTTGAGAGTTATTCGTTCAATAAATAAAAATCAACCCCTATCTATTCTATTACATAATCGTTCCCGGAGTATTTAAGAATAATAAATTTGGATATGCTGCTGTAATCGATATTAAACACATCTTCTGGATCAAGATAATATTCATCATATATTATGCCAAAATGGAGATGGCATAATTCACTTGAAGGGTCATCGTTATTCCCTATAGTACCAATTTTATCACCCTGTTTTACTATGTCTCCCGGGCTTACAAAAACAGTTCTTAAATTAAGGTATGTCGAACGTATTTTTTCATTATGCTTTACGACCAGGGTAAGTCCTCCTATCGGAGAAAAGCCGCAATAAGAGATTATTCCATTGCCTGCAGCACAGATAGAATCCCCGGCCTGGCCTCTTATATCTATTCCTGTATGTTTTCTTTTTACATCTTTTTCAATGTCATGGTATTCCTGCCTGAAAGAAACTATTATTTCTCCTTCAAGCGGTTTTATAAAAGGCTTTTCAAAAGAGTATGCTGATATTTCCTTTTGAGGATAAAGGAAAGATGATACAAAAGAGATAAAGCCTATAAATGTAAGAATCAACAGTTTTTGCACATAAAAGATTTTACCCTTTTTTTTCATGACTCTTTTATCACTTTTTAAATTGTTTTTATTTTAAATTTATATAAAATTTTTTAATATGCTTTAAAAAAATTCCTGAAAGGAATGTTAATAAAAAAATTTAATTTCTTTTTCAATATAGTAAGCATAATGTATTTATATATTATATGTATATGCATATATAGTCAATAGCATAAATATGTATGTATAAATATTTTTAGTTAATATTTAAAACTAAAGTTTTATAAAAATGATAATTATTTTTGCAGCATTTAAAAACGAAGTTAAAGATATAATAAAAAAAATAAAACCTGCCGGGAAATCAAAGAAAGCAGTTATGAATAAAAATGATATTTATCATGGATATATCGGATCCAGTGGAGAAGAACAGGAAGTCATGGTTTGCGTAACCGGCATGGGGGCGGCCAAAGCTTTAAAAGCAGTCAGCAATATTATAGATATGAGAATAAGCGATATCGTTTTTCTAATACTTGGTATTTCCGGTTCTACAGATGAGAATTTAAGTACTGGAGATATAATAATCCATGACAAAATAATAAATGCTGGATTCTTAAAAAAGGGCAGGGAGGATGGCTGCCGTAATAATCTTAGTGAAGTTAGAGAAAAAATAAAAATAGAACCCGAGATAATGACAGAAGATTTTATTGATTCAGGTTGTCACTGGCGCAGCAGTAGTCACAAAATCTTAATTGGTCCCGGTGCATGTGTCCCATTTTTAATATGCACCCATAAAGATAAAAAATATATAGGAGAAAGCCTGCATGTCTCTGCAATCGATATGGAAAGTTATAGCATAGCGAGAATTGCAAAAGCTAACAAAATTCCTGTAGCCGTCGTTAGAGCGGTTTCAGATGATATATTCACGGAGATACCGGATTATTTCCAGGATTTTGAAAAGAGAAGTCTTGCAGATAAATCAGTTATAGTTCTAAAGATTATTTTTTCTTTCAAAAAGTTGCAGCAGATAATTAAAATATCTAAAGGAATTAAAAAAGCAGTAAAAAATCTAAATCATTTTGCTATTAAGGAAATAATACCTTTTATAAAGAAAAAATATTTTAATAGTTCATAAATGAATAAAAAGTAATCATTATCAAAAAAAAGTATTTTAGACTTAACTCAATTAATTAAGAAGGCATGGATTTTTTTAAAGAAATAAAAAGAAAAATATTTGATAAAAATAATATTTTAGGCAGGGATTTTTATTCTCGGGATACGGCAACTGTGGCCGGAGAACTTCTTGGCAAATTACTGATTACAGGGAACAAAGAATCATTCTGCGGAGGCTTTATTGTTGAGGATGAGGCTTATTATGGGTTAAACGATCCTGCAAGCCATGCATGCAACGGAGCAACTCCCCGTTCAAAAATAATGTTTGATATACCTGGAATTGCTTATGTTTATTTCTGTTATGGCAATCATTATCTATTGAACGTGGTTACGGAAAAACCAGAAGTACCTGGTGCGGTTCTTATAAGAGCAGCAGAGCCCGTATTCGGTATAAAAAAGATGATTGAAAGAAGACAGATCAAAAATGAAAATATATTAGCAAAAGGGCCAGGTAATCTTACTAAAGCATTCGGTATAGACAGAAACTTTAATGGAAAAAACATGACAGACTTAAGAGATGAAATATTTATTACTGATTTTGATGTTTCAGATTTTCAAACCGATGCAGATATGAATAAAGAAATAATAAAAATATTTGAAAAATATAGTGTTATAAAAGCGATATCTTCTTCTTCAAGAGTGGGAATAAAAAAAGGAACAGAGTCAATGTTAAGGTTTTATATAAAAGGCAATAGGTTTGTTTCGGGAAAGCACGATTAAGGCAATGTATCGATACAGGGAGTCAAATGTGCAAAATTTTAAGTTAAAAGATGCCTGTGCTTTTAAACACACAGGCATCTGAAAAAATTAAATAAACCATCCGGTTATTTTTAATTTATTAAGAATGAAGAGAATCCCTTACTTCGCTGCTGATAGGTTTAATATTAAAGGGAACTCCCATTCTTTCGCCATCATTTTTTAAATCTTCTATGACGGGAGCGATTATAGGTATTCCATGTTCTATATTATATTTCTCTGTATCGTATTCTTTTTCACCGGCAATATAAATCCTATCCTGGCCAGGGGCTTTGGGAGCATCTTTAAGCATTTGTACTACATGATCCATTTGCTTTTTAAAATCAATTACCGGCCTGAAAGCATTAACGTTTATTGCTGTAAAGAAGTGCCCGACATCGGCCTCTCTCTGTTCATGGGGGAATCCTATTTCTGTTAAATTGGAACCTCCTGAAAGTACGCCGCAGAAAATATCGACAAGTAATGCGAGTCCATATCCTTTGTAGCCTCTCATAATATCAGAACCGCCAAGAGGCATAAGCGCACCTATATATCCTGACTGGCATTTTTTTGGATCATCGGTTATGTTGCCATCGCTGTCTATTGCCCATCCAATCGGAATTTTTTTGCCTTCTTTTTCATAAACTTTTACTCTTCCTATAGGAACAGTGCTTGTAGCCATGTCCAGCACATAAGGATATTCTTTGTATGAAGGGACAGCAACAGATATCGGATTTGTTCCCAGGACAGCTGACTTTCCATAAGTAGGAGCAACCAGGGGCTGGGAGTTTGTCATGCTAATGCCTATCATGTCTTCTTCCAATGCCATCATTGCATAATACGCTGCAATTCCAAAATGATCGCTATGTTTTACTGTTACAATACCGACATTACTTTTTTTTGCTTTCTGTATCGCTATTTTCATGGATTTATAAGAAGCGACCTGCCCGCATCCGTTACCTCCGTCTACAAGTGCTGTCGTGTCAGTCTCACTTAATATTTTCATTGGCGTAAGAGGATTAATGTTTTTATTTCTCAATCTGTTTCCATAATATGAAGCCAGTCTTATAAGCCCGTGAGAATCGACTCCTCTTATATCTGCACTCAGCAAAACATCTCCCACTATCAGAGCATCCTGTTTCTGTACTCCTAATTTAGACATGTATGCAACTACATATGACATAAGGTCTTCTTTTTTGAATCTCAGTATCTCAACCATTTCATCTCCTCCGTAATTAATGTTAAAATATTAAATTAAAAAAATTATTCAATAGGCTTTAACTATTATAATAGATTATCCTAGTTTTTTTATTAAGCTAAAAGTATTATAATAGATTCTTTCATGAAAATTAAATATTAACATGTATTTTAACAGAAATACTTCTTCGATTTGATTATAATTTTTCCTTTTAGCAGGAGGTGCTTAATTGGAGAATGAGAGCTTAAATAAAAATTCTCAGAATAATCAACCGCCTGAGGCAAGAACCTCACATGAAAGCAGACATACTTATGAAGGAACAGCAAAAAGCAGAGTTGATATAGAATATGAGGAGAAAAAAGGCAGAAGAGCTTTTGGTTATGTTTGGAATGTAATATGGAGTCTTGTTTTTATTATATTTTTTAATTTTTTCAGTAAATACATAGCTTACTTCCAATATGAAAAGGTAGAAGGATTACTTAAATGGAATGTATATCCAATAATTACATCAGGTTTTTCCAAATTAATCCCATTAATTACTGCAGGCCTGCTTGTTATCCTTATAGGCAATATTATTCTTTTAATATTTGACAGGTATGTACTTTCAAGAATAGTGGAAATTCTTTCATCTATTTTTGCTGTTGCTGTTCTTGCAAATATTATCCTGGTTTTCCCATTTGATTTTAATGTTCTGCCTTATGACCAGCTCTCAGAAATGCTGCCTTTGATATTAAAATTATTATTTGGTCTTATTATTTTTATCCTGGTTATTTTAATAATTGCTAATTTTGTGAAAATAGTCATAAAAATTACAAAAAGATAACAGGATATTTTCGTTATATAGCAAAAAATAGGGAAGGGAAACGATTTGAGTATTTATGATGACGCATTAGAAATGCACGAAAAATATGTAGGGAAAATAAGCGTAATTAGCAAAGTACAGGTTAATTCAGCTCATGATCTTGCCATGGCATATAGCCCCGGGGTAGCCGAACCATGCAGACAGATACAAAAAGACCCCATGCTGAGATATAAATATACTTCAATCGGCAATATGATCTCAGTTGTCAGTGACGGGTCTGCTGTCCTTGGTCTTGGAAATATAGGGGCGCTTGCAGGCCTGCCGGTAATGGAAGGAAAATGTGTGCTTTTTAAAGAATTCGGCGGAGTAAACGCTTTTCCTTTGTGTCTTAATACCCAGGATGCGAATACTATTGTCGAAACAGTAAAATTACTTGAGCCAAGCTTCAGCGGTATTAATCTTGAAGACATTTCAGCTCCGAGATGTTTTGAAATTGAAGAAAGGTTGAAAAAAGAAACCGGGATGGTCATATTTCATGATGACCAGCACGGAACTGCTGTGGTAACAACATCCGGACTTATAAACGGAATGAAACTTACCGGAAAAGATTTTAAAGATATAAAAGTAGCCATAAACGGGGTAGGGGCTGCAGGAGTCAGTATAATAAAACTTTTGAAAAAACTTGGAGTTAAAGATATCGTTGCATGCGATTCAAAGGGAGCTATTTATAAGGGTAGGCCTGAAGGCATGAACGAATCAAAAAATGAAATTGCCGAGATGACAAATCATGAAGGTTTAAAAGGAAAACTGGCAGATGTGATCGGCGGAAAAGATGTATTTATAGGCGTTTCTGTTGCTGGTCAGTTAACAAAGGAAATGATTGCCAAAATGGATAAAAATCCCATGATTTTTGCACTTGCAAATCCTGAACCGGAGATAATGCCGGATGAGGCAAAAGCAGCAGGGGCAAATATCATTGCAACAGGAAGGTCTGATTATCCTAACCAGGTAAATAACGTTCTTGCATTTCCCGGAATATTCAGAGGTGCTCTTGATGTGAGATCCACAGATATAAATGATGAAATGAAAATTGCTGCGGCTTATGCTATTTCAGAACTGGTTGATGAAAAAGAGCTAAGTTATGACTATATTATCCCAAGACCCTTTGACTTGAGAATTGCTCCAAATGTAGCTAAAAAAGTTGCTGAAGCTGCAATAAAGACCGGAGTTGCAAGGATAAAGATAAATCCTGAGGAAATACAAAAAAATGCTGTAGAGCTTATCAAAGCAGTCAAGGAAAGAAGAATATAAATAATATTGAAAAATCATACATATGAGGATAAGTAATTTCTTTTCTTCCTACCACGGTTTACCAAGAAGTGTTTTCATATTGTTTATTGCCAGAGTTATTCATAGCATAGGAAGCTTTGTTTATCCTTTTCTGACCATGCTTCTGACTATAAAGCTTGGTTACCGTGAGGAAATAGCAGGATACTATGTAACCGGAGTGGTTATCGCCGGTTCCATAGGTTTAATAATGGGCGGTAAGCTTGCAGACAGGTTTGGCAGAAAAAAAATATTTCTTGTATTAAGCTTTATAAGTGCAACTATTTTTATAGCATGTGCTTTTGTCAAAAACCCTGAAGCAATTCCATGGCTTTTAATAGTCTCAAATTTATTTCTTGGCGGAGTGTTGCCGACAATTAATGCAATGCTTGCCGATCTTACAAGTGCAGATAAGAGAAAGGCAGCTTTTTCGCTAATCTATCTTGGAACAAATATAGGAGTAGCTGTCGGGCCCCTGATTGCAGGATTTCTATTCAATGATCATACAAAGCTTCTTTTCCTGATTGACGCTGCTACAACTTACATATCTTTGATACTTGTATTCTTTTTAGTCAAGGAAACTATTCCTACAAAGGAAAAAATATTCGAGGTCAGTAAAAGTGATAATAAATTTGAAAAACCTGAACAGGGAAATATTTTCATTATTTTATTTAAAAGACCTATATTTCTGATTTTTGCATTTATATCACTCATTTATACGTTTATTTATTCCCAGAATTATTTCAGTGTTCCCATTTATTTGAATGAAATATTTTTTGAAAAAGGACCTAAGGTTTATGGAACACTTATGTCAGTCAATGCAATTGTCGTAATACTGCTGACAATATTTTTAATAAATCTAATGAAGAACACCAAGCCAATAATAAATATTGCATTTGCAGGGGTTTTATATGCAATTGGCTTTGGTGTCTTTTTTCTTGTTTCAAACAAGTTTTTCTTAATAGGCCTTACAATAATATGGACACTTGGCGAAATCATCCAGACTATAAATACAAATGTCTATGTAGCAGAAAATTCTCCTATAACGCACCGGGCGAGATTCAGCAGCGTGGTTTCTTTTATAACCGAACTCGGTTTTATAATAAGCCCTATAATTATGGGTTATTTTATTAAGCATCTTGGAATAAGCAATATCTGGCTGCTGGTTATTGTCGTTTCAATAAGTGCTGCTTTTTTAATGTATGTCCTTTATCTTATTGACAGCAATAGAAATAATAAGAACAAAAAAGCAGAAAGCATTTAAGAAAAGCTTAAATACTTATAAATTTTTGTTTTAGTTCTTACAAAAAAATCTGTCTTACAATGCAAGTTTATATATTTCAATAATATCCTTGCTGCCAAGCTCGACAAATTTACCGACTAGGCCTTTATGCACGCATTTAGTTGCCATTTCTTCAAATCTGTCAGACCCTATTTTTAACTGGCCTAATCTTATAGGCAGTCCCATATCTTTATAAAAGTTTTCAAGCATCCTTATTCCTTCAAGAGCCATAAATTCTTCTTCATTAAGATAAGCATCAAGCCCCCATACCCTTGAGGCAAACTGTGCGAATCTTTTAATGCCGGTTTTATAAACATATTTCATCCATGCCGGGAATATAACTGACAAGCCTGCGCCGTGGGCAATATCGTAGATGCCGCTTAGCTCATG
>JAQVJB010000086.1 GCA_028695395.1 Actinomycetota bacterium
GATTGTATGGCAAAATTTCAGACCCAATCAGCAGTGAATTAAAAAATAGTATTAAGAATTCAAATATTTATGAAAAAATAGTTCTTAATAAAATAAGTTATGAGACTTGCGAAAAGGAGATGTCCGGCTATTCAAAAAAAGAAGAGGATATTTTGAGCTACTGCCTCTTCCCTGATAAAACATTGGAGCTTTTTAATAAAAAATCCAGAAAAAAGGATAGTAATGATGCAGTTTTCGAAATAAAAAATCATATCGTAGATGGAGAAGAGAAAATGAATGTTTTTAAAGACAGCGATATCGAAAAGATAAGACAGATAATGGAACTGCTAGATAACAGTAATCTTGAAGAAATGACGCTGGAAAAAGACGATATAAAAATAAAACTAAGCAAATCATCAAAAAAGACAGATACTTCTGCAGTTAATAATGGAAATATTGAAAATATTTTAAAGATTATAAAAAACCAGAAAAACACTGATATCAGCGATTTAAATAGTAATAATATTTATGAGCCTCGCGACTTATCAGCAAACCAACAGGTTGATGATTCTTCTTTAAAAGTCGAAAAAAAAGATGAAAAACAAATAATTGAAATTAAATCACCTATAGTCGGGACTTTTTATAGTGCTCCCGGACCACAGGAGAAAGATTTTATAAGCCCCGGCCAAAAAATAAAAAAGGGTGATGTGCTTTGCATTATAGAGGCAATGAAGCTCATGAACAAAATAACTTCTGAATATGACGGTATTATTGAAGAGATTTTAGTCAGAAACGAAGAACCGGTAGAATTTGGTACGGTATTGATAAAAATAAAGGTTTTATAAAAAATGTTTAAAAGGGTTTTGATTGCAAACAGAGGAGAAATAGCCGTAAGGATAATAAGAGCCTGCAGGGAACTCGGGATTGAAACAGTCGCAGTTTATTCTACTGCTGATTCCGAATCCATTCACACAAAAATCTCAGATAAAAAAATCTGCATAGGCCCTCCGCAAGTCAGTAAAAGCTATTTAAATATAGCTAATATAATCTCTGCGGCAAAAATAACCGGAAGTGATGCGATTCACCCTGGTTATGGATTTTTGGCAGAAAACAGTCTTTTTGCAAAGGAATGCGGGAAAAATGAAATTGTTTTTATCGGTCCTGGATATAACCTGATGGATATTGCCGGTAACAAATCCAAAGCAATAGCATTAATGAAAGAAAATAAAATACCTGTAATACCGGGACATGAAAAAAGATTAGATGATCTCAGATATACTGTTAAAATTGCAAAAAAAATAGGTTATCCTGTAATAATAAAAGCTTCATTTGGCGGTGGTGGTAAAGGCATGAGAATAGCTTCAGATGATAATGATTTAAAAACACTCCTCCCTCTCGCAAGGTCGGAAGCTAAAAACGCTTTTGGAAATGACCATGTTTATATAGAAAAATATATAAAAAATCCCCGACATATCGAATTCCAGATAATTGCAGATAATTATGGGAATATCTTTTCCCCGGGCTTTAGGGAATGCTCGATTCAGAGAAGACATCAGAAAGTAATAGAAGAAGCACCTGCAATAAATATTAGCAGGAAAACTATAGAACTTATGGAAACGACTGTTCTCAAAGCATCAAGAATACTAAAATACCAGAATCTGGGGACTTTTGAATTTCTTCTTGATTCAAATGAAAATTTTTATTTTATTGAAATAAACACAAGGCTGCAGGTAGAACATCCGGTCACTGAAATGACTACAGGAATAGACATTGTGAAGGAACAGATAAAAATTAGTTCAGGAAATGACATACTCGACTTAAAAAAGAATTTTCTTTCAAGCACAAAAAATTCAAAAGGACAAAATGCTAATGGGCATGCAATAGAATTCAGGATAAATGCTGAAGATCCGGAAAATGATTTCTCTCCTTCGCCTGGAAAAATAGATTATGTTCATATACCGGGAGGTCCCGGAATAAGGTTTGATACTTTTATAGAAACCGGCAGCAATATTCTTCCTTATTATGATTCTTTGATTGGCAAACTGATAGTTTGGGGGCGAGATAGGAAAGAGTCCTTGGACAAATCTCTTAGCGCTCTTAAAGAATTTAAAATAGATGGAATAAAGACTACAATACCTTTTCATTTAAAAATACTTGGCAATAAAAATTTTAATGAAGGGAACTTCAGCACTTCTTTTATTGAAGATGAAAATATGCTTTAAACCTTTTAATTGACAGCTTTTTTAAAGATTGATATATTTTCTTAAATATTATTAATAATTTTTATCCCTAATCTATCTTATAATTTTTTTACCGGAGTAAAATATGTCTGTTTTAGAAGATGAAAAAGATTATATACCAAAACCAAGAAAAGGATGGCATTTAAAAGGTATATACAAGCCTCTTTTTTTAATTGAAGAAACAATAAAAAAAATCGGGTTTGATTGCCGTTCCTGCGGGCAATGCATATTAAGCACTACTGGTTTCGTATGCCCCATGAGATGTCCTAAACATTTAAGAAATGGTCCATGCGGAGGTTCAAAAGATGGGATGTGTGAAGTGGATGGCACTAAGAAATGTGTATGGAATGAAATATATGAAGGAATTGACGCGCTTGATAAGATTGAGCCTGTTTATAAGTTACAGAAACCGATGGATTACAGGATGACCGATAAATCCGCTATAGTTAACTGGGTTGATAACAGAATAGACGGAATGCATCTATATACGCCTGGAAAAGGAACGAGAATATATCAGCTTATAAGAATACTTCTTCACATAATAAAAGTACGTTTTAGAAAATTTATTCATCCGTCAAGATACTGGGAGAAACATCAGGCTCATTATCTTGATGCATAATATAGCACTCCCTTCAAAAGCTGCTTTAATCTTATTGGAAAAAATGTTACAAACTAGTAACAATATTGCTAAACCTATTTGTTTTTTATTCCAATTTGTAGTTTAATTATGTGTTTAATATTTATTTTTTTAAACGTTTCATATTTTATAAATATTATTAAGCTAGGGTGATTGAAAAAATGGAAATTATAGTCTGTATCAAACAGGTGCCGGAAACTACGAAAGTCCAGGTCGACCCAAAGACCGGAGTACTTATAAGAGACGGAATTGACACCAAAATGAATCCTTATGATCTCTTTGCGCTTGAAACTGCTTTGCGCCTTAAAGAAGAATATGGCGGCAAAGTCAAAACCATTACAATGGGACCTCCTCAGGCAGAAGAAATCATAAAAGAGTCTTTTATGATGGGCACAGATGAAGGCATGATTATCTCTGATAGAAAGTTTGCAGGGGCTGATGTCCTAGCAACTGCTTATACGCTTTCACAAGGGATAAGGCAGTTCGGAGGTTTTGATTTAATCATAACAGGCAAACAGACAACAGACGGAGACACCGCCCAGGTAGGGCCTGAGATTGCTGAATATTTAAATATTCCACATATAGCAAATGTACTTAGGATAGTCGAGATAAGTAAAAACGATATCACTGTTGAAATGGATATGCCAGAGACTATTGAAATTGCAAAAGTCAGATTTCCATGCCTGCTCTCTGTGGAAAAAGATATTTTCGAACCAAGACTTCCGTCATATAAGAGAAAAATTGCCACAAAGGATAAAGATATAAAAATAATTTGTCTTAATGATATGGAAGATAAGAATGAAAAAAGGTATGGGCTTACCGGTTCCCCTACCCAGGTGGAAAGAATTTTTCCTCCTGATGAGAATCTTGATAAAGAAATATGGGAAGGATCCGGAGAGGAGCTTGCTGGAAAAATTACTGAAAAACTTAAAGAACTAAAATTTATATAATTTTCTATATCTGAGGTGTTATAAGAATGGGAAGACTTAAAATAAATCACGAAAAAATAAACGATGAAGTTGCAGAAAAGCTTATTAAAATATGCCCTTTTAACGCTATTGATTACGATAAGGGCCGACTGGATATCAATGCCGGTTGCAAGATGTGTAAAATATGCGTTAAAAAAGGTCCTAAAGGGGCAATTGAATTCGTAGAAGATGAGATAATAAAAGTTGATAAAAATGCCTGGAAAGGAATAGCAGTATATGTAGATCATGTTGAAGGTAAAATCCATCCTGTTACATTGGAACTGATAGGAAAAGCGAGGGAACTTGCAAAAAAAGTAAATTATCCTGTTTACTGCATCTACCTTGGCTATCAGATATTGGACAGCGCAGAGGAGCTTCTGCATTATGGGGTGGATGAAGTATTTGTTTATGATTATAAAGAACTTGAACATTTCAGGATTGAGCCATATGCCACTGCTTTTGAAGATTTTATTAATAACCAGAAACCATCTATTATATTAGTAGGAGCAACTACCATCGGAAGGTCTCTTGCTCCCAGAGTTGCTGCCAGGTTCAGGACAGGGCTTACTGCCGACTGTACTGTACTTGATATAAAAGAAAATACGGACCTTGTCCAGATAAGACCAGCTTTTGGCGGCAATATTATGGCACAGATTGTTACTCCTAACTCACGTCCGCAGCTTGCAACTGTAAGGTATAAAATAATGACTGCACCGCAGAGAGAGGAAAAGACATCTGGAAAAATAACTGTCTGCAGTATGGATGTAAATAAATTTAAATCAGGGATAGACGTAATAAAAATTACTAAAAAACCTCATGAAGAGAATATTTCCGAAGCTGAAATAATAGTAGTAGCTGGAAGAGCTATCAAAACACAAAAAGATATGTCTCTTGCCTATGAGCTTGCTGAAGTACTGGATGGTAATTTTGCAGGGACAAGGCCTCTTGTGGAAGCAGGATGGATAGAGGCAAAAAGACAGATAGGGCTTAGCGGCAGGACTGTTAAACCCAAATTAATAATAACACTGGGTATTTCCGGAGCTGTACAGTTTACAGCAGGAATGAAAAGCGCTGATTATATTTTTGCAATAAACAAAGACCCTAATGCTGCAATTTTCAGCGTAGCTCATTATGGAATCATAGGTGATATTTATGAAGTAGTTCCAAAACTTATTGAGAATATAAAAACCGCAAAGGGAACAACTGATAAGATTTTTACAAAATATGCTGCACCAGTTTCAAGAAATTAAGGGAGGGGAAAAATGTTTGAAAGTTGCTTATGTAATAAAATATATAAAAAAATAGATGACAAAGATATCGAATTCTTAAACGAATTACTGGGATGCGAAAGAGTTTTTACGGAAGGTAGGATAAGTGAAGATTTTTGCCATGATGAACTAAATACAGTAAGAGCTTACCCGGAAGTACTTGTCGATGTATTAAGCACTGAAGAGATATCAGAGATAATGAAATATGCTTACAGCAAAGACATTCCCGTTGTGGTAAGGGGTTCAGGTACAGGACTTGTGGGAAGTTCAGTCCCTATTCATGGTGGCATAATGCTTAATATGGTTAAAATGAATAAAATACTGGAACTTGATTATGATAATCTCACACTCACTGTAGAGCCGGGAGTACTTTTAATGGAAATATCAAAATTTACTGAAGACAATGATCTTTTCTATCCTCCGGATCCGGGTGAAATCTCTGCTACTATTGGCGGGAATATAAGCACTAATGCCGGAGGAATGAGAGCAGTAAAATATGGTGTAACGAGAGATTATGTGCTTGGTCTTGAACTTGTCCTGCCTAATGGGGAAATCCTTGAAGTTGGTGGAAAAGTTGTTAAAGACAGCTCAGGTTACAGCATAAAGGACCTTGTTTGTGGTTCTGAAGGTACTCTTGCAATAATTACAAAGGCTATACTGAAATTACTGCCTCTTCCCAAAAAAACAGTAAGCCTTCTTGTACCTTTTCCTAACCTTGATGCAGCAATAGGAACTGTTCCAAAAATAATAAAATCAAAAATAATTCCTACAGCAATAGAATTCATGCAAAGAGAAGTTATTATTGCAGCAGAAGAATACCTGGGTAAAAAATTTCCTGACAATAGTGCTGATGCATATCTTTTACTGACATTTGACGGAAATTCAAAGGAAGAAATTGAAAAAGACTATAATAGCGTCGCTGAGATATGTCTTCAGGAAGGAGCATATGATGCTTATATTACTGACACCAGTGAAAGAAAAGAAGCTGTATGGTCCGCAAGAAAGACATTTCTTGAAGCAGTAAAAGCATCAACTACCGAAATGGACGAATGCGATGTGGTGGTGCCTAGAAATAAGGTAGCAGAATTCATAAATTACACACAAGGACTTCAGGAAGAGTTTAATGTTCGGATAAGAAGTTTTGGTCATGCAGGTGACGGTAATCTGCATATTTATATTTTAAGAGACGACATGGATGAAAAGACATGGAATACAAAACTTGGGAAAGTCTTTGACAAAATGTACCAGAAAGCTGAAGTTCTTGGCGGACTTGTTTCAGGAGAACATGGAATAGGTTATGCTAAAAAAGAATTTATTTCACGCCAGTACGGTGAAACCTACATGAATCTAATGCTAAATATAAAAACGGCATTTGATGCTAAAAATATTTTGAATCCTGGGAAAATATGCCAGGGATGATAGTAAGAGTCATCTAAAAACATTAATAGCTCAGGTATTTTACAAGTATGCCTGAGCTATTTCTTAAATATAAAGCGTCATGGTCATTATTCCAGACAGGTCTTTCTGCATCCCAGTATAATTTTTCATTATCATCTATGCCTTTGCCTGTAAACAGGAATATGCTGCTACCCGGGTACAAGATTACATTATCAAAAACATAGATATTCGTTCCCATATCTTTAATGCTCCAGTCTTCCAGCTTTATACTCTTATTTCCTTTATTTACTATTTCTACCCACTCACCATTAAGATAATCTTCGTCTTTTCCTTCAGAATCATAATTTATCTTTATACCGATATCCTCCATATCTATTCTTTCCCATATGCCTTTTTCATTTATCTTTGCATATTCTTCAGCTTCATTCAGTAATTCTGAATATTTAGTATCAGGTTTATAATCATATGCGTTTGCAAAACCAAACTTCACCATTTCATAATTTATAAAATAATTTCCATCAAAAACATATCTTAACAATCGGCCATACTTATCTTTATCAGTGATATCGCTTTCAAGGCAGACTTCATTATTTAAGATTAATATCTCCAGATTCTGCTTGGCTTCTTCATAAAAATACATTCCTTTTTCAGGAGCATTTATCCCTATCATCCTTACAGAATAATTATCATTTACAATTATCGTATCACCGTCAATCACATTTGTTACAAGAAAAACATTTTCTTTGCAGTCACTATCTTCCGGATAGTTAGCTGATTTTGAAGTAGTTGTTTTTTCAGCCATAGTAGTTTGGGACAACTCTGGATCTGAATCTTTAGAAGAATCCTTTATCAAGTCAAAAATAAGGCCGCATGAACTCAGGAAAAGTAATAATGCAATCAGAATTATGAAAATTATAATAAAATATTTTTTATTTAACTTTTTTATTTTTTAATTTATCCCCACTAAAGTTTTTTAGAATTTTTGAAATCTTCTCCATCTGATCTTTTTTTAGCCTTTTTTCAAGACTAGAGAA
>JAQVJB010000006.1:0-1413 GCA_028695395.1 Actinomycetota bacterium
TTTGATATGGATCTTACTCTCAAAGGGATAAGGATATTATTTAAAAGAAATAAGCAATAATTTCCCTAAACATTATTTGCATATTAGTAATTCAGGTTATGGTTATTGAAGATATTACAGGTATAATATGCCAGTTAAGAGAAACAGCTTTTCCGGCAATTGAAAACCTTATTAAAAAATATGGAGCCGATAATCCTTCTAAGTTATTTTCGGCTGATTACAAACCTTTTTTTATAGGCAATATAAAAATAAAGAATCCAGTGATTTCTGCTCCGATGGCTGGAATAAGTGATAATACTTACAGGATTTTTGCAAGATATTTTGGCAGTTCTCTTCTTTATTCAGAAATGATTACAAGCTACGGACTGTTTTACGGGCATGAGAAATCAATAAAAATGACTTATGCTACGGAATTTGAAAGACCTTTTACTCTTCAGCTATTCGGTTCCAAACCTGAAATAATTGCAAGTGCTGCCCAAATGCTTGAAGAAAAATCAGAAATAATAGATATAAACATGGGATGCCCTGTCCCTAAAGTAGTCAAAACAGGAAGTGGCGGAGCTCTTTTAAGGGATGAAGATTTGATAAGACAGATTATAAAAAAAGTTAAACAAACAATTAAAAAGCCCCTTACAGTCAAACTGAGACTTGGATGGGATTTTAATTCGATTAATATTGAAAAGACTGCTCTGATTGCTGAAAGCGAAGGTGCAGATGCTATTGCAGTCCATGCCAGAACTGTCAGGCAAGGCTATAGCGGTAATGCAGAGTATTCTCATTTAAGAGATTTAAAAAAGAAATTAAAAATACCTGTCATAATAAGCGGGGATATAGATAATCCGTTTAAAGCATATAAATTATTAAATGATACAAATTGTGAAGGAATAATGATAGGAAGGGCGGCAAGAGGAAATCCATGGATATTTGCGGCTATTCTTATAGGTATTATTTTATTAGACAGGAATCTTTTTGATGAAAATGGTGCTGATTTGGAAAAAAAATTTAAAAAAGATATTGATTATTTTCTAAATAACGATATAAAAGTAAAGATACTTATTTTATATCTGAAATCTCTTATTCATTTTATGGAAGAGGAGAAAGCGGTAAAAGAGTTTCGCAAAATCCTTGCCTGGGCTTTTAGGGGAATAAGAAATATAAATGATATAAAAAAAGATTTTTTTGAAATTAATAATTTCAAGGAAGCTGAAAAGATAATGGATAGCTTAATCGGGATGTAGCGCAGCTTGGTTTAGCGCGCAGCGTTCGGGACGCTGAGGTCGGGGGTTCAAATCCCCCCATCCCGACCAGTAAACTGTAGTTCTTTGGGAATAATTTTTAAGTAGTGTTTAAATATGCCTGTGACATATTTAAACCAGGGATTTGAAAGGACGCAATTGAGGCGTGACAGCCGAA
>JAQVJB010000006.1:1513-32237 GCA_028695395.1 Actinomycetota bacterium
CAAATCCCCCCATCCCGACCAGTAAACTGTAGTTCTTTGGGAATAATTTTTAAGTAGTGTTTAAATATGCCTGTGACATATTTAAACCAGGGATTTGAAAGGACGCAATTGAGGCGTGACAGCCGAAAGAGTCCGCGGCTCTGCAGCGAACCGAAGGTGAGACGAAAGACCAAATCCCCCCATCCCGACCAGTAAACTGTAGTTCTTTGGGAAACTGATATTTTTCTTTTGAAGGGAGGTGAATATGAAAAGAAGAAATCTTATTGAGATTGTACAGGAAAAGTATAAAGACAGAAAAAGAGTAGTAGCACCATTGCTAGGCTTTCCAGGTGTTGATATAACGGGCAGCAATATAAAGGTAGCGCAGCAGAATTATGGAGAGCACTACAAGGTAATGAAAAAGCTTGTAGAGATGTTTGAGCCGGATATCATCTTCCCTTTGATGGACCTGTCAGTAGAAGCAAATGCTCTTGGAAGATACACTGTTTTCCCGAAAGAAGAATCTGCGACAGTGCCAAAAGATAAGTTTATTATTGATGATATACAAAAAATAAGGGATATAAATATAAGCCTGGACAGCAGAATAATCGGATATGTAAATACCGTGAAACTTATGAGGCTGGGACTTGATGAAAAAGTACTTAAGGGAGCTTATGTAATAGGGCCTTATTCACTTGCTGCTTTAATAATGGGTGCGGACGAAGCAGCAATCTGCTCGTTGCTTGAACCTGATAAACTTACCAGATTGTGCGAACTGACAGTTGAGAAAATACACGAATATGTAAACATGTTAGTAACAGCAGGGGCAGAAGTTATCTGTGTTTTGGAACCTACTGCAGTTATGCTTGGTCCTGAACAATTCAGGGAGTTTTCAGCTAAATATGTCAAGCATATAGTAGATAGCTGTAAATTCAGCGGAGTAAGTACGATTTACCATACATGCGGAAATACCACACACCTTGTAAACGAGATGGCTAATTCAGGAGTTGACGGGATCAGCCTGGATTCAAAAGAAGTAGGCGTAGATTTGAGAGAAATCGCTAAAATACTGACTAAGTATGTTCTGATAATAGGTAATGTCAATCCAAACGGTGTAATGCTCAGAGGTAAACCTGAAGATGTAAAAAAAGATGTAAATGACCTAATGGAAATGATGGATCCATATCCGAATTTTATTCTCAGTACAGGATGTGATCTCCCCCAGGAGACACCTCTTGAAAATATAAAGGCGTTTATGGACGTAGGCAGAAGCTACAAAATAAAATAATATTATATAATCATATTATCAAAGTATGCTTATACAATATAATTTAAAAGCTTTTACCGGAAATTAAATTTAGAAGGGCTTCCCTTAAGGGGAAGCCCTTAAATATTTATAAAACCAGGATATTTAAAACTTTATTTTTTTTAAATAAAATAATACAATTATATAATATTAACTAATAATATATTATTTTAATCACAATATGCAAACTGGCTCTATTAAAAATAAAAAGATAAATATAAATATAAAAGTCATTAAAGCCACCGGTTATTTTGAAAAGCTAAGCGGTCTAATAGTAAGAAAATTAAAAGAAAACGAGATATTTTTAATAGATAATTGTAATGGAGTCCATACATTCTGGATGACAAGAAAAATCGATATAATATTTTTAAACAAATATAATAAAGTCATAGATTTATATAAATATTTTAAAACTTTCAGATTTACCCCATTTATCAAGAATTCAGTCGCAGTAATCGAAGCTGAAGCAGGTTTTATTGATAAATATGAAATATGTTGCGGAGATATCCTCAGTTTTTGATTACCTATTAAAACAAAGTCTTTTTATAACCAGATACAAAAACAGCCTTATAAATCCAAAAAAATTTTGCAGATAGATATTTCTAATTTTATATAAATATGTATTTACATAAATACATATTTATGCTATTAATATATTTAACATGCATAGAATTAGTTAAAATTATTTATTTAATTCAATATTATCTATAAGGAATTAAGCTAAAGAGGAAACAGTTATGAAAATCAGGGGATTATTTTATAAAGAAAAAGTAGTTACATGCATATTTTTATTTATTGCCATTATTGGAGGAATATTTATTTATATAATTTTATCAGACCCAGAAGATGGTGAAAAAATACAAGGCGATTTTAATGAGGTACTGGTAGCATCATCATATATTGCGCCAGGTGATTTTATAGATGAGAATAATATTGAAATTCAAAAGATATCAAACAGTATGTTTTCAGATTTATTTATTGATGATATTGAATTGATAAAAAACAAGGTCGTTATTGAGGGAATCGAACAGGGCGAAATAATCTCATACAGTAAGTTTGAGGACTCCAATAAATTTAATAAAAATAATTTTACTTTTTCATCATATATTCCCAGGGGCAGAAAAGCTGTGACTATACCTGTTTCATATTACGGTGATTTAAATATGATTACAATCGGAGATAAGGTAGATATTATTTCAACTTATTATTGCCGCGAGGCAGATAATTTAATAGCAAAGACAATTATTTTTGAAAAAGAAATAGTTTTTATTTCAAATAACGATAAACAGGATGGACAAAGCAATGCCGGCAATACCAGTGAAAGCCAGCTGGCTTTACTTGATTTCACTAATGGCAATATCACAGATAGTAATACAGGCAGACTTTTAGTCACTTTTTATTTAAATCAGAAAGAGACAGAAGAGTTGTTTAAAAGTTATGGTAACGGAGTGCTGAACCTGTCGCTCTGTTCTTCAAAAGCGTGATTTAAAATGAAGATATTTGGGAAAGTTATTATATTTACCGGAAGCAAGGGCGGATGCGGGCAGAGTTTTGTGGCTAATTGCGTAGCCAATTATTGTGCCATAAAGACCAACTACAATATTTTAATGATTGACATGAACGCTGGCTCAAAGGATTCAAGGGCTATTTACAATATATCGAAAGAAGAATTAATGAGCATTGCTGATATATATTCTCAAAAGAAGAAACCTTCCATTTCTGAAATAAAAAAGATTATTGTAAATTTCAATAATAGTCTTAGCTATATTTTTCCTCCTCTCAAGCATCAGGAACAGTTTTTTACTTACACATTTTTAAAATATCTATTTAATCTATTCAAAGGTATTTTTGATTTGGTAATTATCGATTGTGATTTGTTTGTAGATTTTAATATAAAAAAAGGGAGCATTTATGATCTATCTGATGAATTAATAATTGTAAGTCTTGCGGACAAGGTATCTGTTTCAAATTTAAATTCAATGATTGATTACTTTTCAAAAGGAAAAGAGAATTTAAACATAAAGGTATTGATCAATAAATATAATATTAAACCGTCAATACCTCTTTTTAATTTAAATTCACTGATAAGGTACCCGATAAGCCAGTTTCTCCCTTATGACAGAGATATTGAAAATCTATATTTAACCAAAGGTCCTGCAAGCATATTTAAATATAACTTGAAACTTATAAATGATTTAAGCCAGGTTGCAGAAAGCTTAATAATGACAATCTTTAATGATTATAATAATTAAATTTAATTTAAATCCAAGATGAAAGAATATAAAGGCATTGACTTAAAAAAATCGGTACAGGATAAGATGTCTTCTACATTAGATTTTTACGAGATAAGCAAACTGTCAGAAAAAGAGCGTTTTCTAAAAATCGAGGAAGCCTTATATAGAATTATCGAAAACGAAGAAATTAAATTATCTAAAAAGATTATCAAGAATATTATTTCAAGAATCTATGAGAGCAGTTTTGGATTCGGGCCCATATCATCCCTGATGGATGATGCAGATATTAGCGAAGTAATGATAAATAATCATAATTTAATTTATTATGAAAAAAATGGAAAAATTTATAAATCTGATATTGAGTTTGAAAGCAATAAGGAAGTTAGGGACTTTGTTGACAAAATATTAAATCCTTTGGGCTTAAGGCTTGATGAGAGCAGCCCGATGGTAGATGCAAGAATAGGGGACGGTTCCAGAATAAATGCCGTAGTAAGTCCTGTAAATGTCAATGATATATCGGTTACGATAAGAAGATTTAAAAGGAACCTGAAAGATGTTAGCAGTCTTATGGAACTGGGTACGCTAACAAAAGAAATAGCAGAATTAATAAAAATTTTTGTCCATAAAAAAGCAAATATAATTTTGACAGGAGCCACATCTACAGGAAAGACTACAATGTTAAATATTCTTTCCTGTTTCATACCAAAGGATGAAAGAGTGATTACCATAGAGGATACTATAGAATTAAATTTAGAGATTGAAAATATTGTTAAACTTGAAAGCAAACCTCCCAATCTTGAAGAAAAAGGTGAAATAACGATAAGGGATCTTGTAAGAAATGCGATGAGGATGAGACCTGACAGGATAATAGTGGGAGAAGTCAGGGGGAATGAGATAATCGATGTCCTGCAGGCAATGAATACCGGACATAAGGGTTCAATGACAACAGTTCATGCAAATTCCGGTTTTGACCTTATTTCAAGATTGGAAAGCATGCTTATGATTGCTTCCCCGAATTTAAATGAATATGTAGCCAGGAAAATCATATTATCTTCTGTTGAGATCATCATTTTTCTTGAAAGGTTAAAAACAGGTGAAAGAATAATATCTGAGATTGGTGAGCTAAGCAATATGAAGAATTATGATTCGAGCATTTCTGATATAGATATAAAAAATATTTGTTTATTTAATAAGAAAAAATATGAAACAAAAAAATATCAGATAAAAGATTGTTTTAATTTCTCCGGGTATTTTCCAAAAAGGTTAAATTAAAATTTTTTAAAATCAAATATGAAATTTTAATATCAATAATATATATTATAATATTATGTTTTCGAACTTTTTTAAGCAAAATTTAGCAATTCCTTTGTCTAGCATTTTAATTATTTTTTGTTTTCTAAAAGGTTCTTTTAAATCAATAAGATTATTTATCCTCCGTAAACATATTTCTTTTCAGGATGCTGGCGTCAAGCACTACGGAAATGAAAAAGACATAAATGGAAAAAAAGAGTTTAACCGGTTTTTAATTATAAAAAAAACAATATTATTTCCTGTTGTTTTTTTTATTGCTCTGGCGGTGTTTTTTCTTATCTTTAAGAATATCTTTATTGCAATATTCTTCAGCACCGTTGTCCTTATTGTCTCATTTGAAATAAAACAAAGATTAGATGAAAAGAGAAGAGAATTTTTTGAGATACAAATAGCTGAGTTTATTTCAAATATGATTATTCTCCTGAAATCGGGTAAAAATGTAAGGCAGATATTTAAAATTTCATTAAACTGGTTTAAAAATCCTTTATATTCTTATTTAAAAAAATTTGATAATGAAGTTGAATTCAATATCCCTTTTGAAAAGGCGCTTGATGGTTTCTCGAAAAGAGCTGACAACACAGAGATAAACTTACTTGTAAATGCAATAAAAATAAACAATAAAATCGGCGGCAATTTTCTATTTATTGCTTCAAACATTCTAAAAACTGTTCAGGATAATATTAGAATCAGGACAAAGATTAAGACGCGAACTGCGCAAAGCAGGCTTTCAGGGAATATAATAGTTTTCTTTCCGGCAATCGGCTTTATTTTTATGTATTTAATCTTTAACTATGCTGTTGAAAGATTCATATCTACCACTCTGGGCATCTCAGCTATTTTGATTGGAACAATATTTGAATTAGCCGGTTACCTGATAATAAAAAGGATTGTGAGGGAAGATTATATATGAAAATTGTAACTTTTGCAGTACTAACATACTTTTTATTCTGCCTTTTTTTTATCCATTATCTGTATAAAAAAAAATTATTAAAAAAAAGATCTGTAACTTCAGGTAAAAATGAATCCGCTCCAGAATTACCGGAATCCACCAATAATAAAAGCTTATGGTTTACAAAATTTCTTTTGCTTATAGGAAAAATAACTTCCAAGGCAATGCCGGGTTTTTATTTAGTTAAATTAAGCGGAAAAATTGATTTTATAAGTATCAGATATACCGGATTGAGCATTTACTGCGTTCTTGGTTTTAAAATATTGACTGCTCTCGCATCTGCAGTACTTTTAACAATTATAATCATGAATTTTTCAAATCTTTATATCTTTTCAATTTCCGGATTTATTTTCGGATTCTTTACCCCTGATTTTTTTGTAAATATATTTGTTAAAAAATTAAACGGGAAGATTGAAAATGAGCTTGCCCATACTGCAGATCTTATCTATGTTGCAACTTTGGCAGGCCAAAGCATCTATAATGCAATAAAAATGGTGGTAAATGAATATAAAGGATATATATCCAGTGAATTCTCAATTTTCTTAAAAGACATTGAGCTTGGTTTCGGAAAAGAAGAATCATATAGCAGATTACTTTCAAGAAATAATCCTGAGTCTTTTAAAAGATTTATTTTTATGCTTCAGCAGGCAGAAAATTACGGTTCTTCTATTAGTGAAATAATCAGCCAGAAAGCTGATTTTTCAAGATTTGAGATTTCTCAGGCAATCGATAAGAAAACCAGGCTTCTATCAACAAAAATACTTTTCCCTCTTATCTTTTTAGTACTTCCTTCATTTCTGCTGATTGTAGGCGGTCCACTGATTTATGTAATAGGAGGGGATTTTTTTTAATCAAATATCATTACAAGTATCGGAAAGGAGGTAAATATAAATGGAATCAATATCAAAAGGAGGTGAGTTTATTATTAATATTTTAATTGCATTAAAGAAAAAGTTAGTTTCCAGAAAAGGTCAGTCCACTCTTGAATATGCTTTGGTAACAGTAGTGGCAGCAATAATATCGGCTATATTGATTGCAGTAGGCAAACCGATGATAGTTGATTTGATATCGAAATCTTTTGCCAAGATTTCTGACATGATTTAGCAAGCGGGTAACCAGCTTTAGCCAGGCTGGAGGAATTAAAGAAATAAGGATTTAACCGGGCATATGAAAATGAAATCAAAAATAAAAAAAAATATTTTAAAAAATTATTTAAAAAATAATAGGGAAAAGGGTCAGTCAAGCATAGAGTTTATCTTAGTGCTCCCATTTGTAATTGTCATTTTTTTAGTTTTCTTCCAGCTTGGCTATTGCGCATATTTGCAAAACAATATTGAGCAATCTGCAAGAGAGGCGGCAAGAATTATTTCTACTACTAACTCAAATGCTGAAGCATTTAATATGATTAAGCTGAATTTAACAAAAAAAAATCTTGTATTGGATAATATAAGTTTTTATCCTGGCAGCGAATCTGCTAGAAGAATAGGAGACTATATAAAAGTAAGGATAAGCATAAGCTATGGTGGTTTTGCACATATTCTTGAAAATCTTATAGGGCAAAAAATAATTCTTAAAGCTGAAAGCGTTATGAGGATGGAGTGTGGCAATCAAACCGAATCTTAATAAATACGAAAACGGCAATATTAGCATAATGGTGCTTATATTCATGATTATTTTATGTATTTTCATGCTAGTCATTTTTGATTTTTCAAATATTTTTATTAAAAGAGAAAAAACAGAAAATATTGCTGAAATGCTCTCACTGGCTGTCTCCCAGGAACTTTTATGCTTGAAAAATAATAATATTGATATTTCAGATATTCTGGGTAATGAATATGAAAATATAAAAGACTATGAAATAAATATACAGATTGATTATGATGAAGTAATTGTTACGGCAAAGACGCCTCTTAATCTTGTTTTAGTTAATAAATTACTGAAGAAAAACAGCATTTCTTCCACTTCTGTTTCAAAAATTATTTATCCTTGGAGCATGGATTTTAGTTTTTGTAAAAGATATAAATTTAATTTTTAAAATATTTAAAAAAGGAGAAGCAATGAATAGTTTAAATCAATTTATCTTACTTGGTAATCTTTCAAGAGACCCTGAAATAAAATATACAAGTGAAGGTCTTGCGATTACTGATTTACGAGTAGCTGTAAATAAAAGATGGAGAGATAAAGATGGGAATGAAAATGAAAGTGTTGATTTTTTTAATGTAACTGCCTGGAACCGACTTGCAGAAAATAGCGCTAATAATCTTAAAAAAGGAAACAGGGTAATTATAAGCGGCCGCCTTAATCATAGAAGTTTTGATACAAAAGACGGCAGAAAAATAAATATAATGAATCTTGTTGCTGATGTGGTTGCACCCAGTCTTGAATTTTCATCAATAGATTCAAATAATGAAAAAAATGCAGAACCGGAATCTGTAAATTCCATAGTCCAGCCTGATTAAGTTATTGATATTTGATGATTATATAACTAATATAACCTTATTCAGTTTTTTGAATATAAAAAGGAAGGCTGTGTTGGAATTAAGAAAATCAGATTATGAGACATATGATTATAGAGAGTTCTGGCAGGATAATAAAAGACAGTATGAAGATTATTCTGAAAGATTAGCTATTAGGAAACTGCTTAAAGATTTTACAAAAAAGGGCACAATTGCTGATGTCGGTTGTGGCTTTGGAAGATTATTTAATGAATACAATGATTTTGAACAAGTCATAATGATGGATTATTCAGTAAATAATCTAAAAAATACAATAAATTCTATCAAAGACTTTTACCTGGAAAACGCTTCTGCTCATAAGCCGGCAAATATTTATTTTATTGCGGCAGATGCTGAAAATATTCCTTTAAAAAATGAAAAAATGGATATGATAATATCTGTAAGATTAATGCATCACCTTAATCACATTGAAAAATTTATTAATGAAATTTCAAGAGTATTAAAACAAAGGAGTGTTTTTATACTGGAATTTGCAAATAAGAAAAATCTTAAAAATATCCTGAAATTTACTTTCGGCAGGACAAAGCAATCTCCTTTTTCCCCGGAACCTTTATATATAGGTGATACTATCAGGAATTATCATCCTAAAGAGATATTGAAAGAAATTAAGAAAAATGATCTATATTTAAAAAAAATAATAAGTGTCTCTAACTTTAGAGCTGATTTTTTAAAAACCAAGATAAAAACCAGCATATTGAAAAATGCTGAAAATGCTGCACAAAATATTTTTTCATTTCTTAAACTCGGACCAAGCATATTTATAAAAGCATTCAGGGAAAAAGAACATAATACTGTTCCAGAATCCGGCTTTTCTGAGTTGCCTGAATTAATAATGTGCCCTTCCTGCAGAGATGATAAATCATTGCTTCAATTTAATGAGAGTGAGATAATCTGCAGCAAATGCACTAAAAGATTTAAAATCATAGACGGCATATATGATTTGCGCATCAAGTAAAGAATTAAAATATTTTCATAATATTAACTTGATATTTTGTTACAAGAGTGATACAAACTATATGATTGCACTTTATATGTTTTTTTATTATTTCATCAAGGTAAAAATATGAATAATCTTATTTTTTCCGAAGGAGTCATCCAAAGGATTTCACAGTACCTCAGATTTCTTGTCGAGCTTAAAGACCTTGGCAAAAGGACTGTTACTTCCAGCGATATTAGTGATAACACAAGAATAAATAGCGCTGAAGTCAGGAGGGATTTGATAAATCTGGGAATCAAAGGAAAGCGTGGTGTGGGGTTTGACATTGACAGCCTTATAAATAATTTTAATCAGCTGCTTGGACACGATGCAAATGTAAAAATAATACTTGTCGGTGCAGGCAATCTAGGAAAAGCAATTCTTAATTATCAAGTTTTAAAAAAATTCGGCTTTGATATAGAGTATGTTTTTGATAATAATGAGAAGATAATTGGCAAGAGACTGTCTGAAAAAGAAGTCATAGACATTAAATCCCTGCCAGAAATCATCTCTGAGAAAAATATAAGGGTTGCAATTCTGGCTGTAAGCCAAAGTTCTGCCCAAAAAGCAACTGATTTATTGGTCAAATCGGGCATAAAAGTAATAATTAATTATACTTCTGTCCCCATAGAGGCACCTCCTCATGTTAATATCCAGACAAATGATCCAATAGAAAAGCTTTTGCATACTTTATATTACCTCTCCAATACCGGACAGACATTTTAACAATTTTGCTCTTACAATGAACATATTTAAAAGGGAGTAGTAAAAATGAGAAAAGCAAGAGGCTGCTTTATTTTTTTCATAATAATAATAATCATAGCCGCAATTTTTATATTTTATTTTATTGGAAAAAACGATAGGAAGATTGCCGCTAATGATTCAGCAAAAATTGAATACAGCGAAGAACTTGCATCTTATAAAGATAATGGTGTTGACTATCTTTTTCTTGGAATAGATGAAAGAGAGGATGAAAACCAATTTGAAGGCAGAACAGATACCATAATAATACTGCATATCGGAAACAATGGTAAAAACGCTCTTATATCCGTACCCCGTGATACCAAAGTCGAACTTGAAGGTTATGGTACCAATAAAATAAATGCCGCCTATGTTTATGGCGGAACCAATATGGTTGTTAATGAAATTTATAAACTGACGGATATAAAAATAGATAAAGTCATGCTGGCTAATTTTTCTGCATTCATAAAGCTTGTAGACGCTCTGGGAGGAGTCACTATTACCGTAATCGAACCTCTTCATGACGATAAATCAGGTTCTGATTTTGATCCTGGAACTTATACTTTTGCAGGGGAGCAGGCGCTTGCCTTTTCAAGATGCAGAGCTACTGCAAAAGGAGATTTTGACAGGATGGACAGACAGAAATATCTTCTTTCGGAATTGTTTAAACAAAAAGCAAATTTTTCAGCAATCCCTAAGATTCCTGAATTATTGAAGATACTAAATGAAGATACAAGGTCTAATTTTAAGACATTTGATTTTATTAAAGTTGCACTGAAACTAATGACTAACAGGGATGACTTTATAATGCTTACTTTGCCGGGAGAGTCAAAGACGATAGACAATATAAGTTATGTAATCGTTGAGCCGGATGAGGCAAAAAGATTTTTAAATGAAAATTTAGGATAAATCGCAATTGAAATATTCAAGCGATTTAGATTATTATTAATATATAGCTGTATTGGAAAATATAATTCAGCTGTAAGATAAAAATATTTTAATTATTTTACTAAATGAGGATAGAGTGCAATCTGAATTTAAATTAAAAATAGCAAATCTTTCTTTTTTGTCTGATACAAATAAATTTTTACTTCAGGTTTCCCAAAAAGACCCTGTCTTATCAGAGTTGATAACAGCAAAAATCCCTAAAAAAGATATTTTCTGGCTGGGTGAATTAAAGAGCTGGGAAATAAACAATAAATGGATAATAGAAGTTGCAGATATTTGCATAGAAGCATATGACCAGGTATTTTTTGATCATGGTGACGAGTTTCTTCTTGATTTGAAAGAGGAAAGTTCTTATAAGGAGTTTAAAAAAAGAGTTTTTAATAATAATTTGTAATATTTTTAATAAATCAAGGAGAAAAAATGATATCCAGGTATACCTTAAAAGAGATGGGTGAGGTCTGGTCTGAAGAAAATAAATATTCAAAGTGGATCCAGATTGAAAAAGCAGTAGCTCTTACCCAGGCGGAGCTTGGCATCATTCCAAAGAAAGCAGCTAAGGAAATAAATGAAAAAGCTGATTTTAAACTTCAGGAAATTCTGGCAATAGAAGAAAAGACAAATCATGATGTGATTGCATTTCTCACAAATGCCGGTTCTTACATCGGAGAATCTTCCAAATATCTTCATTATGGATTAACATCCTCTGACGTCGGTGACACAGCTTTATCTTTGCAGATAGTCGATGCTTTCAATATCATTGAAAAAAAAGTATCCGCATTTATCGGGATTCTTAAAGAGAAGGCAGAAAAATATAAATATACCATAATGGTAGGCAGGACTCATGGTATCCATGCAGAACCTATGACTTTCGGTTTGAAATTTGCCGTATGGGCTTTTGAGATGCAGAGAAATTATTTAAGGCTTAATACCGCAAAAGAAAACATAAGATACGGAAAGATAAGCGGAGCAGTCGGCACTTATGCAAACACATCTCCTGAAGTAGAAAGAAAAGTTTGCGAAAAACTTGATTTAAAAAATTCACCTGCATCAACTCAGATATTGCAAAGGGACAGGCATGCGGAAGTAGTAAGTGCACTTGCAATAACCGGAGGAACCATAGAAAAAATAGCCCTTGAAATAAGAAATCTTCAAAGGACAGATGTCAAGGAAGTTGAAGAGCCTTTTACTTCCGGGCAAAAAGGTTCCTCAGCAATGCCCCATAAGAAAAACCCTATTTTATGTGAAAGAATTTGCGGGCTTGCAAGAGTCTTAAGAAGTAATGCGGTAACAGGCTTTGAGAACATGTCATTGTGGCATGAAAGAGATATCTCTCATTCTTCAGCAGAAAGAGTAATCCTGCCTGACGGCTTTATAATACTTGACTATATACTTGAAAAGGCATCATTCATTCTTCATAATTTAATAGTTCTGGATAAGAATATGGAGAAAAACCTGATGAAATATGGCGGAATAATATTTTCGCAAAGGATATTGCTTGAATTAATAAATAAGGGCATGCTAAGGGAAGACGCTTACTCGCTTGTCCAGGGAGCAGCTCTCAAGGCATGGGAAGAAGAAGGGAGTTTTCTGGAAAATCTTCTCGCAGAAAAAAAGATAACAGATATCATCAGCAAAAACGATATAAAGAAAATGTTTGATGTAACTTATCATTTAAAGCATGTTGATACCATAATTAACAGACTTAAAGATATTTGATTTTAAAAAAATAAAGTAAATTCCGGTAAAAGGATAGGTAAATTTATTATGCTAAAAGTAAATGTATATGTGACTCTTAAAAAAGAGATACTTGACGCACAGGGGCTTGTAATCAGGAAAGCGATAAAACAGATAGGTTATGAGAACGTAAATGAAGTGCGTTTTGGGAAATTTATACAACTTGAGATTGATGATAAAAATAAAAGTGAAGAAGAGATAAAAAAAGAAATAGATTATCTTAGCGACAAGCTTCTTTCTAATCCAAATATTGAAAATTATAGGTTTGAAATGGTGGGAAAATAATGTCTTTTGATAAAAAACCGTATTTTGGTATTCTTGTTTTTCCGGGGACAAATTGTGAAACTGACTGCTTTCATGTTCTAAAAAATATTCTAGGAGCCAGGTGTAAGTATGTATGGCATAAAGAAAGCCAGGTTGAAGATATAAATGCTATTGTCATTCCCGGTGGTTTTTCTTATGGAGATTACCTTAGAAGCGGAGCAGTAGCTAAATTCTCTCCCATAATGTCTTTTGTAAGAAAGTTTGCATCAAAAGGAGGGCTTGTTATCGGCATATGTAATGGATTCCAGATACTGCTTGAGGAAAGTCTTTTACCTGGTGCAATGCTTAGAAACAATACATTAAAATTTATATGCAGATATTCTCATTTAAAAGTTACGGATACCGACAACCCTTTTACCTCTGGATATAAAAGCGGAGAGATAATCAGAATGCCGATAAGACATAATGAGGGCAATTATTATATTGACGACAATGGTTTGCTTGAGATAAAAGAGAATAATCAGGTTATTTTAAAATATTGTGATTCAAGCGGTAAAGAAGACGCTTCCTCTAATCCAAATGGCTCAATCGAAAATATTGCAGGCATTTGCAATAAAAAAAGAAATATCTTCGGACTTATGCCTCACCCGGAAGCTTGCTGCGAAAAAATTCTTGGTTCCGATGACGGCAAAACTATTTTTGAATCCATGGTCAATAATATTATATGATTTAGGGACTGCTGGATTCCAATATATTATAATTAATTATATTTAGTGACAGGTGGAATTAATGCTTGATGTTGAAAAAGAATACATAAAACTTGGACTTAAGGAAAATGAATTTGAAAAAATAAAAGGATTTCTTAAAAGAAATCCAAATTATCTTGAATTGAGCATTTATTCTGTAATGTGGTCAGAACATTGCAGTTATAAAAGCTCAAGACCATTACTTAAAAATTTTAAGACTACAGGTACTTATGTCTTGCAGGGTCCGGGAGAAAATGCAGGAATTCTGGACATAGGAGATAATCAGGCTATTGTATTTAAGATGGAATCGCATAACCATCCCTCTGCAGTCGAACCGTACCAGGGAGCGGCAACAGGGATAGGAGGGATAATAAGAGATATTTTTGCAATGGGCGCACGGCCTATTTGCAGCCTGAATTCATTAAGGTTTGGGAAAATAGAGTCTTCGCAGCACCAGAAATATCTTTTTGAAATGGTAGTAAAAGGTATAGGGGATTATGGAAACTGCATGGGTATTCCGACGATAGGCGGCGAAGTGTATTTCGATAAAACATATGAAGGCAACTGTCTTGTAAATGCCATGAGCGTAGGTATTGCACAGCAAGACAGACTCATGAAGTCAAAAGCTTTTGGAACGGGCAATCAACTTGTTCTTATGGGCTCAAGCACAGGAAGAGACGGCATACACGGTGCTACATTTGCGTCTGATGAGCTTAATGAAAAATCGGAAGCAAGAAGACCCTCTGTTCAAGTAGGAGATCCGTTTATGGAAAAGGTTTTACTGGAAGTATGTCTTGAATTAATTGAAAAAAAATTAATACTCGGGCTTCAGGATATGGGGGCTGCAGGCATAACCAGTTCTTCTGTAGAAATGGCAAGCAAAGGAAACGTAGGACTGGATATAGATGTCGCCAAAGTTCCGTTAAGAGAGCCAAGCATGGTCCCTTATGAAATTATGATATCAGAATCTCAGGAAAGAATGCTAGCACTTATTGAACCTTCAAAATTTGCTGAAATAAAGAATATTTGCAATGAATGGAATATAAACTGCGAAGCAATAGGAACAGTAACAGATAATGGATTGTACAGAATATTTAAAGGAAGGGAACTTCTCGGAGAAATTCCGGTCAAGACTTTAACAGATGAAGCTCCTGTATATCATCATGAATATGAGAAACCTAAATATCTTCAGAACATATCTGATGACATACTGCAGGAAGAAGATTATAAAAAAATAGAAAAAAAGTATTCGCATAATGAAATATTTAAAAGAATGATTGCTTCTCCCAACATCTGCAGTAAAAAATGGGTATGGGAACAATATGATCATATGGTACAGACAAATACAGCAGTTCTTCCGGGACATGATTCTTCGGTAATAAGAATAAAAAACACAAAAAAAGCTATTGCTTTTTCTTGTGACGGTAATGGAAGATATTGTTATCTGGATCCTTTCAGAGGTGCATTGATCGCTGTTGCTGAGACTTCCCGTAATCTTGCATGCAGCGGTGCTTTACCAATCGGGCTTACGGACTGCCTTAACTTTGGCATGCCTGAAAAACCCGGTATTTTCTGGCAGTTTAAAAATGCAATTGATGGGATAATCAATGCATGTGAAACCCTTGATATTCCGGTTATAAGTGGAAACGTGAGTTTTTATAATGAAAGTTTTGGGAAAGCAATTCATCCTACTCCGGTAATTGCAACAGCAGGCCTTATAAAAGATGTAGATAAAATAATTGATTCTGCTTTCAAGGATGAAAATGACGATATTGTGCTTATTGGAAGAAAAATAAATAATGAATCTGTAAATGACAATATGGGAGGTAGTGAATTTCTTGAAGTGTTTTTTGAAAAAGTTTCAGGTAAATGCCCTGACATAGATATAGAATACGAAAAAAGACTTCAAAGATTATGTCTTGATCTTATTGATGGAAGATTTATAAAATCAGCCCATGATGTTTCATCAGGAGGCCTGGCAGTGACAATTGCAGAAAGTTGTATTTATGGAAAAATGGGTGCTGAGATTAACGCATCACTTTTAGGGAATAATTTTCTTAAAACTTTTTATTCAGAACCACAGTCCCAGATACTTATTTCATGCCAGCCTGAAAATTTAGAAAAAATTGAAAAATATTGTATTGAAGCAAAAATACCTTTTGAGAAAATAGGAAAAGTCAAAGGTACTTTTATAAGCATTAATTCTGAAATAAAAATTGGGATCAGTGAAATTACAAAAATATTTGATAATAATATTGAAAAAATAATGACGCATTGATTTTTTAAGGACAAAAAGAGTATATGGATGAAGAATTTTTAGAAGAAACCCAAGATGATTATTCTGAATCTGAGATTCATGAAGAATGTGGTATATTTGGGATATTTTCAAAAGAAAATAATGTTTCTGAAATGATTTTCTATGGACTTCAGGCTCTTCAGCACAGAGGTCAGGAAAGTGCAGGAATTGCTGTATCAGATGGAGAAAATATTTTAATCTATAAAGACCTCGGTCTTGTTTCAAGTGTTTTTAATCATCAGAATCTTGCACCCCTGCAGGGAACAATAGGGATAGGGCATTCCAGATATTCTACAAAAGGAAGAAATGTCTGGAAAAACAGCCAGCCTCTTTTCAGAACCTTTAAAGGGCAAAGTTTTGCTGTTGCCCATAATGGCAATATTATCAATACGGAAGCACTTCGAATCGAACAGCTGAAAAAAGGTGTTAAATTTGAAACCTCTACGGATACAGAGATTTTTGCTTCTCTTATTGAAACTTCACATAAAGAAACAATAGAAGAAGCTATTCAGGAAGCAGTATCAAGGGTAAAAGGCTCTTATTCGATTTTAATACTTACAAAAGATAAAATTATCGGTTTAAGGGATCCAAACGGATTCAGGCCTATGGCTTTTGGTAAAAAAGGCGATAGCTATATAATAGCTTCTGAAACCTGTGCACTTGACATAATTGGAGCTACATATACAAGAGAAATAGATCCGGGAGAATTTGTAGTAATAGATAATAACGGTCTGAGATCCCAGATGGTATTTCCTGTTGGAAGAAGATCTATGTGCGTATTTGAGCTGATTTATTTTGCCCGTCCGGATAGCTATCTTTACAGGAAAAATATGTATGAAGTCAGGCATAGGATGGGGCAGCAGCTTGCTAAAGATTCAAAAGCTGATGCAGATCTTGTTATTTCTGTTCCAGATTCGGGTACTCCAGCAGCAATAGGCTATTCCTCTGCTTCAAAAATACCATATGTAGAAGGATTTATTAAAAACAGATATATAGGCAGAACATTTATACAGCCTAATCAGGAAATAAGGGAAATAGGAATAAAATTAAAGCTCAACCCCTTAAAGGATATAATAAAAAATAAAAGGCTTGTTGTCGTTGACGATTCTATTGTGAGGGGAAATACTTCCAGGCTGATAATAAAAATGCTTTATGCTGCCGGCGCAAGAGAAATACATATGAGAATAAGTTCTCCTCCTTTGGTGCACCCATGTTTTTATGGTATAGATATGGCTACCCAGACCGAGTTTATTGCAAATCATAGGACTGTTGAAGAGATAAGAAAATTTCTGGGGGTAGAAAGTCTTGCATATTTAAGCATTGACGGGCTTGTGGCGGCGATAGGAGAACCAAAGAATAATTTCTGTTTTGCCTGTTTTAATGGGGATTACCCCGTAGATGTTTCTGAAGTTCTTGAATATGATAAATATTCCTTTGAAAGCGAAATTAAAAAACAAAATGCGGAGATATTATGAGTAAAGAACAAAAACAAAATTCATATGCAGACTCGGGAGTGAATATTGATAAAGCAAATGAAGCAATAAAGGGATTTAAAGACAAAGTTTTTTCAACTTTTAATGCCAATGTATTAAACGACCTTTCTTCTTATTCTGGTCTTTTCAAGCTGGATATTGAGAAATTCAGCTCACCTGTCCTTGTTTCATCTACTGACGGAGTAGGGACAAAAATACTTATTGCAAAAAGCATGAATGATTTCACTACCATAGGCCAGGATCTTGTAGCTATGAGCGTAAATGACATTATATGCTGTGGAGCTGAGCCCCTTTTCTTTCTTGATTATATTGCATGCGGAAAACTTGTACCTGAAAAAATAGAGGAAATAGTAGCCTCGGTGGCGGATGCCTGCAAGTTTGCCGGAGCTGCACTAATAGGAGGAGAGACTGCTGAAATGCCCGGCATATATAAGACTGACGACATAGATCTTGCAGGATTTGCTGTCGGAATAATTGACAGAAAATCAATTATTGATAAAAATAAAATTAATCCGGGAGATATTTTATTCGGTCTCACTTCAACAGGGCCCCACAGCAACGGTTATTCGCTTATTAGGAAAATTATTGCAGATAATGGTCTTGATTTGCAGAAAGACTATAGCATCAGCAATAATAGTATCAGCCTTGGTAAAACTCTTATAAGTCCGACAAAAATATATGTACAGCTGATAAAAAAAATTAAAGAAAAATTGAAGATCAAAGGAATTGCGCATATTACCGGAGGCGGTTTTTATGAGAACATCAATAGGATATTACCTGAGAGCTGCGATGCTTTAATTAATAAGGGTTCATGGCTGGTGCCGGATATTTTCAGATTTCTTCAGAAATATGGTAATGTAAGCGAAAAGGAGATGTACAGAGTATTTAATATGGGTATAGGTATGGCCATAATTATTAATAAAAATGATGCAGACGTACTTCTAAATATTATGGATGATTTAAATGAAGATATATTTAAAATCGGTGAAATAATTCCTGGCGGCGGAGAAGTTATTATCAATGGTATATGAAATTAAAAAATATTTAAAGAAAGCACCTTTTTAAGTCTGGGGAAAATAAAAGTTGATTTAAGGTAATGGTTAATGAAAAATAAAAGGAAAAAAATTGCAGTTTTTGCTAGCGGAAACGGTTCGAATCTGCAGGCTTTAATAAATCATTCACTGGCAAAAGACATTAATGGTGATATATCAATAGTATTTTCAAATAATCCTGAAGCTTATGCCCTTAAGAGAGCAGCAAATCATTCAATTAAAACTTATTGTTTTAGCCAAAAAGATTTTGATTCAAGAAAGGATTTTGACAGAAAAATACTTGAATTGATGTTAATAAATGAAATAGACCTTATATGTCTTGCAGGATATATGCTGCTTTTAAACAATGAATTCATAAAAGAATATGAAAATAGGATTATAAATATCCATCCGTCTCTTTTGCCTTCATTCAAGGGAATGCATGGGATTAAAGATGCTTTTGAATATGGCGTAAAGGTAACTGGAGTAACAGTCCATTTCGTAGACAGTGAACTGGACCATGGACCGATAATAATTCAGAAAGCTGTTGAAATAGGGGAGAATGATACGGTTGAAACTTTAGAGGAAAAAATTCATAAAACAGAACATTTTATTTACCCTCTGGCAATAGAGTATTTTTGTAAAGATTTATTTGAAATAAATGGAAGAAAAGTATCAATATCAGAAAGGGAGAAAATTGAAGATTAAAATTGAAAGAGCTTTGATTAGCGTATCTGACAAGAAAGGTATTATTGATTTTGCAAAAAAGCTGGAATCTTTTGGAATCCAGATAATATCTACAGGGGGAACTTATAAAGCATTAAATGAAGCGGGTGTTAAGGTAATAAAAATAGATGAACTAACGGGTTTTCCTGAGATGCTGGATGGAAGGGTAAAAACTCTGCATCCTTTTGTTCACGGTGGCATTCTTGCAAACAGAAAGATAGAGTCACATATGGAACAGATAGAAAAAGCCGGCATAAAAAAGATAGATATGGTTGTTGTCAATCTTTATCCTTTCAGGGAAACAATAGCAAAACCTGATGTTACTATGGAAGAAGCAATAGAAAATATTGATATCGGCGGCCCTACAATGATAAGAAGTGCCGCTAAAAATAATGGTTCAGTTGCTGTTGTAACAGATCCAGGCGATTATGACATAATTATTGATGAAATGGTAAAAAATGATGGTTTTATATTGAGAAAAACACTTTTCTCTTTAAGCATAAAAGCATTCAAACATACCTGCGAGTATGACAGTTATATCTTTAATTATTTTATAAAGAAAATATCTGAGCATGGTTCTGATAATATAAAAATTGAAGAAGCTCTTAATGTAGATAATACAAAAGCACTGCATGAAGTAATGGCAGGGTCTAATATTTTTAAAAATGAGGACGGAACTTTTAAGGATGAAATGAAGCTGTCAATTGAGAAAAAACAGAATCTGAGATATGGAGAAAATCCGCACCAGAAAGCTTCTTACTATAAATTTAGCGATGCTCTGCCTTCAAGTTTTGTTATGGCAGAGCAGCTTCAGGGAAAGGAGCTCTCATATAATAATATCCTTGACGGGAATGCTGCTTTTAATATTGTCAAAGAATTTGAAAAACCCTGTGTATCAGTTATAAAGCATAATAATCCTTGCGGATGCGCTATAGGAAAAAGCATTGAAGATGCGTATGCCAGGGCCTATGCAGCCGATCCCGTAAGCGCGTATGGCAGCGTGGTAGCAAGTAATTACAAGTGGAATCAGAAAGCTACGGAATTCTTAATGGATAAATATGTTGAGATAATAATTGCTCCGGATTTTGAAGATAAGGCAATTGAGATGCTTTCCCAAAAACCTAACTTAAGAGTTTTAAAGATTAATTTTGATTTAAATAATTATATTTCAAAAATAAAAAATAATGATAGTTCCATTATGTATCCTGATGTTAAAAGCGTAGAGGGCGGTCTCATAATACAAGATTCAGATATGGGTGCAGATAGTTTTGAAGAAATGAAAGTTGTTACAGATGCCCAGCCAGATGAATCGCAATGGGCTGATCTTTTGTTTGGATGGCAGGTTGTAAAGAATGTCAAATCGAATGCGATTCTGATAGTAAAAGATGAAACTACTGTTGGTGTAGGGGCAGGCCAGATGAGCCGTATAGATTCAACAAAAATAGCAGTTGAAAAATCTCAGGGAAAATGTGAAGGAGCAGTTATTGCTTCTGATGCTTTTTTTCCATTTTCTGATGCCATAGACATAGCTGCAGAAAATAAAATATCCGCTATTATCCAGCCCGGAGGTTCCATAAGAGATGAAGAAGTGATACAGGCTTGTAACAAATATGGAATAACAATGGTGTTCACAGGAAAAAGACATTTCAAACATTGATAAGTTTGTTTAGTTATAATTATAAAATCCAGCCCCTGCATTTAAAGAGGCTGGATTTTAATTTATCCATATTTTTAAATTATTTGATTAAACACATTATTTAATCAAATTTATTTTTCACTATTATGCAGTTGTAAGCATATTTACCTTGCTTCCTCTGTTCTGTTTTACAGAAGATGCCGGCATGTTGCCGAAAGGACTCTTTTCAAGAGTATGCTTTAAAAGCTCATCTATATTATCCACAAATACAAGATTAAGCCCTTTAGTTATAGATTCAGGCACTTCCTCAAGATTCTTCTTATTTTTCTGGGGAAGAACGACTTTCTTTAATCCAGCTCTTTTTGCTGCCAGAAGTTTTTCTTTCAACCCGCCTATAGGAAGTATCCTTCCTCTTAATGTAATCTCTCCTGTCATGCCTACATCCCTTAAAACCGGTATTCCGGTTAAAGCTGAAACTACCGATGTAGTTATTGCTACTCCAGCTGATGGGCCATCCTTTGGAATAGCACCGCTTGGAACATGGATATGCATATCGGATTTCGCAAATATACTATCATCTACATCTAATGCTTTTGACTTTGAATGCACATAGCTTATTGCTGCTTTTGCAGATTCCTGCATAACATCTCCAAGATTGCCGGTAAGTATTATATTTCCCTTACCTTTATAATAAGTCGATTCAATAAGTATGATATCTCCTCCGACAGGTGTATAGGCAAGACCTGTTGCGACTCCTATACTGTTTTTATCCTCTATTTCATTTGGCTGCACTTTTGCAACCCCAAGAAAATCATATACCTTTTTCTTTGTAACTAATTTGGAGAACTTCTTTTTTTCCACTATTTCTCTTGCTATTTTCTTGCAGATATTTGAAATCTCCCTTTCCAGATTCCTGACTCCTGCTTCTCTTGTAAATTCTTCTATTACTGCAAGAATAGCATCCTTAGAAAATCGTATATTATATTTTGAAATGCCTTGTTCTTCAAGCTGTTTCGGAATAAGGAATTTTTCAGCTATGTGAGCTTTCTCTTCACTGCTATATCCTGGAAGCTCAAGTATTTCCATTCTGTCTCTAAGAGCAGGATGAATGGTATCAAGAATATTTGCTGTTGCAATAAACATTACATTCGAAAGGTCATAAGGTATTTCAAGATAATGATCCCTGAAGGAATTATTCTGTTCAGGGTCTAAGACCTCTAGAAGCGCAGAAGAAGGATCTCCTCTGTAATCAGCACCGACCTTATCGATTTCATCAAGCATGAAAACAGGATTGTTTACTCCGACCTGTGCCAGCCCCTGAATTATTCTTCCGGGCAATGCCCCCACATATGTCCTTCTGTGGCCTCTTATTTCAGCTTCATCCCTGATTCCACCTATTGACATCCTTATAAATTTACGTCCAAGAGATTTTGCAATTGACTGCCCTAGAGAAGTTTTACCAACACCTGGAGGACCGACAAAGCAAAGTATAGGACCTTTTGTTGTCTTACCTTTTAGTTTTCTTACTGCAAGATAATCCAATATATGTTCTTTTACTTTTTCAAGATCATAATGATCAGCATCTAATATCTTTTTTGATTTTTTTATATCAAGCGTATCTTTTGTTTTTTCTGCCCAGGGGACATCAATCATCCATTCGACATAAGTCCTAACATAAGAATGTTCCGGTGACATACTTGGCATACCTTCAAGCCTTTTTATCTCTTTTTCAACTTTCTCCCTGGCTTCTTTTGGCATCCTTTTCTTTTTTAGCTTCTTTTCCAGTTCACTGGTAAGAGCAATGGACTCATCAGCTTCTCCAAGCTCCTCCTTTATTGCCTTAAGCTGCTGCTTGAGATAAAAATCCCTCTGGGTTTTTCCTACTTCTTCCTGGACTTTATTCCTTATCTGACTCTGTACTTCAAATTTCTTTAATTCTTCCGATAGAAATTCAGTAAGCTTTTTAAGTCTTTCTTTTACATTTATTTCCTCCAGTATTTTTTGTTTCTGCTCAATTTCAGTCAGTAAATAAGAGGCAAACAAATCTGCCTGTACTTCTATTTTAGAAATATTGGTAGCAGCAACAACAAAAGCTGTGGGAAGAGGAATGCCGAGCTGAATAAATTTTTCAACCTGCATTCTTATTGTAGTATTAAGATTATTTATTTCCTCATCTTCAGCATAAACTTGTTCTTCAATAACATCAATTGCGCCTCTGAAAAAACCCTCAGTCTGGGTAAAATATTTAATACTTACCCTTGCAAGTCCCTCAACCACGCATTTAATTTCACTAGGCGATATATTGACAACCTGTTTTATTACGCAAGCTGTACCTGTTTCATAAAGATCGTCTTTGCTTATTGTTTCCTTATCTTTTTCCCTCTGGGCTACTACGACTATTATCTGATGCTCTTTTGAAGCTGCTTTTACTGCTTCAATCGATATATCTCTGCCGACTGCCAGAGGAGTTGCAAGATATGGAAAAACCACACTATTTTTTAAAGCAAGGATAGGAAGTTCGTTTGGAATTTTTATCTTATCCTTATTTTCTTCATTAATTATGTTCTTATCTTCAGCCATATTTTCAACTCCTATAAATAAATTAAAAAATTATTTTTTACTCATATATTTTTAAAAACAGGAAAGAAATTCAATTTTAAAAAATCCTTAAAACTGCTAACAATAAAAACCTGTTTCTATTCTATATAATATTATTATATCAGAAAGGTCAATAAAAAACTAAAATAATTTTCTTCAATTAAGAAATTAATTTTTCACTTTAAATGAAAAATATTTAAGTTATATATATTCTCATTATATAATAGATGTCAACATTTTATTTTTATGAGGGGTTGTTTGTAAAATCCTTTTACTTTTAGATGTAGTGAATATCCTGGCTATTTTCTTACAGATGACAACCAAGTTCTTTTAATTTTTCTTCGCTTAAGCCAAAATAATGCCCGATTTCATGGAGAATAACTATTTTTAGGTTATGTTCCAGCTCGATATCATTTTTACTTATTGCATCAAGTGATTTTTTATAAATAGTAATTTTGTCAGGAAAGATAATATTATGCCCCGGTTTTACTGTATTGGGAGTTCCCTGGAATAATCCAAGGGTAATATTATTTTTTACCTTGCTATAGGCCGTAGTAGTACTATCATAATCAACCAATATGTCAATATTCTTCATCTGTTCCTTAAATTTTTTTGGGATATCTTTTATTATTTTTAAAATCAGTTCTTCAAAATCAGTTTTTTCCATTGTACCTTGCTCCTTTTTTATTTGCTTCCGTATTCTGTCCATTACTGTTTTTGAAATTATCGGATTCGTTCATAGAATTTTCAGAGTTATATGTATCTGCATCATTATCCAGGCTGCCTGATTCTGTTTCCTGATTGTCTGATGATTTATTTTGGTTTTTCATACCGTGTCTTCGAATCTGTCTTATCTGTTCCATTACTTTAAAATCATTATCATCATTAAAATATCCATATCTTTTACAGTTATCATACTGTTTTTCAATTTCATTCAACAAAAATATAAAATTTTCATCATCAGGGCTTATTTCACTTTTAATAAGACTATCTGCCTCAGTTATTCTCCTGTTTAAAAAATTATAATAAAGCTTACCTTTTTTTACTTCCGGGTATATGAAAGACTGCATCTTTTCTGCTGTTATCTTCACAGGATAGAGCGTATCTCCGGGTAAAGTTTTTTCTGATGCAAAAACAGTGCCAGTGAACGCGAACATTATGAATATGAAAGAAAAGCAGAAAGCAAGGACAGGTTTTAGAAAGTTTTTCCTGACCCTTACAGGCATAATCCCGTCTCTATCATGAAACTCACTTCTCTTTTCTGGCAGGGTATCAGGTACTTTTTTTTCTTTTATTATTTTTGAGAATAATTCCTGTTTTCTTGAATAACTTGTTTTTATACCTTTAAGATTTCCAAAATCATCGATTAATGTGAAATATTCTTTTATCAGTGAAGAATATTCAGGATATTTCTTTAAACAATGTTCCATGCCCTTTCCTTTATCCATAAGAGAAAGGATTTTCTTAAAGATTTTTTCATTTTTATCTTTAATTTTATTCATCTTCTTTTTTTTCGCTTTTTTTAAAGCCTTCTTTTAAATTTTGTAAAGCTCTGAATAAAAGTGCTCTGAGAGCATTTTCCTTTTTACCAAGTAATGCCGAGATAGAAGGATAGTCAAGATCTTCGACAAATTTTAAAAGCAATATGTTTTTCTGGTTTTCCGGAAGCCCGTTCATAATAGATAATAATCTTTCATTCTCAAATCCCAGTTCTTTTTTTAAGAATACACTTTCTTTTAAAATCATATCAGCATTAACTGGAAAAACAGTTTCATTGTTTTCAAGCATCTCATCTATCGATCTCTGACCCTGCCTGTTCTTATTTTTCCTGAAAAAATCAATTACGCAATTACCTGCAATTTTATATACCCATGCGTTTATGCTTAAATAATCAATATTAGTTTTTGCAAGATTATTATAAACTTTAATCATTACATCCCCGGCCAGTTCTTCCGAATCGTGTGAATTGTATATCTTTAAAAATATAAATCTATAAATCCTGTCAAAAAAATAATCATATATTTTTTTGAAACTTTCAGGATTCTGTTTTTTCCTGAACTCTATAATATATTTTTTTAAATTCTTTTTATCTTCCATCTGAAACAGGAAACTTAAACGAAAAGTTTTTGTAGTAAATATTATATTATTTACAATATAGTAATATTATTCCAAGATAATTGAAAATCAATAACTGCCGGATAACTTATAAGTTCCATACAAAAAATCAATTAATTTTTATTATCTCCGGAATCATTACTCTCACAAGTTAAAATTCCTGTTTTGCCAGATTTTTTAAATAGCATCCTAAAATAACACAATATAGTTCTCCAGTTTAATAAAAGATGGAAGAAAACAAGTGAAATAATTATTATTCCAGTATAATTATGAATAAGCTTTGCTATTCCTTTGCTGCTTAGTTCAGTGATTGATATTATTCTTTCGCTATATCTTCCAGGTCCTGCGGCTATATCTAGTAATATCAACAGCCCGGTTATTATATTTATTAGCCCTGTAATTAAGAGTAATAAATCTACGATTATCTTTAGCCTTATTTTCAAATTTTTAATTTTAATCTTTTCCCCACTTTCTTAATATTTTCGATATTTTATATCTTTATTTACAAACTATTAATAATATTTAATCTTCATGATTGTTATAACGAATAAAAATTACTTTTTATTATGTTTTAAATTATTAATAAAAAATCTTGAAGAAAAAATTGAACTTAAAACCTGTAAAATCAAAGAAACTTCTTTGAAAAATACCGGACACAAAGCGATGAAAACTAAAAAAGTAAAAAAAGATTTAATTTTTTATATTAAGAGAAAGAAATAAATTATAGAATATATGATGTGTGCTTAGCGGTGATTTTATAATTAATTTTAAAATTAAAGGAATCTTGAACATGAATATGGACCCTTTTTCTTTTATAGTTGCAATTCTTGTTTATGTAGCAGTACTGGTTTTTATTTCTGGTATGACATTTAAGATAATTGTTTGGGCAAGAAGCCCAGGAATGAAAATAAATCTTGGCATGTATCCCAAACCTAAAAATGGGTTTATCAGATTTTTTAAAATACTCAAAGATTCTTTTATCTTTCCCCAGACACTGGAAGTGGATAGGTGGATGTGGGTTTTTGCAATGCTTTTTCATTTTGCTTTGTTTGTAGCTCTTTTCGGACATTTCAGGCTTGTAAAAGAATTTACCTTTGTCTCAAATGTTATAGGAATCGATAATCTAAATACGCTGGGAGCAGTAGGCGGAGGTACAGTGGGCATAACAATGCTAATAGCTCTAGTCTATTACCTTTTCAGAAGGTTTGCTTCACCTTATAAGGATATTTCTGTCCCTGAAGATTTTTTGCTCATCCTGCTTCTTTTAGGAATAGCCGGACTTGGAGTCCATATGAGGTTTTTTGGAACAGTTCATACTGAGGATTACCGTGAATATTTTCAAAGCATCATGAGATTTAAACCTGCATTTAATAAAGCACTAGCGCAAAGCCAGACCAGATGGGTGCTTTCATGGCATGTTTTGTTTGTTAATCTTTTTGTAATTTATTTCCCATTCAGCAAGCTTGTACATGTGATAGGAACGTTTTTTACCAATAAAATCAGGAGTGAATAATGCTTGATAGTGAAAAAAAAGAATTAATGATTCAAACCTTAAAAAACAAGGTTGACAAGCAGATTCTTTATTATCTGGATATATGTGCAAGATGTGCTATTTGCAGAGATGCATGCCATCAATATAAAATCACCAAAGATCCAAAATATATACCAGCATATAGAGCCGAGCTGATAAGGAGGCTGTATAAGAAATATTTTTCTGTTTTAGGCAGAATGTTCCCCAATATATATGAGGCAAAAGAAGTAGATGATGAATTTCTTCTGAGCGAACTTTACCAGGTGGCATATGCATGTACCGGATGCAGAAGGTGCATGTATTACTGTCCTTTTAGCATAGATACTCTTCAGATACTATCAGTTGCAAAGGCAATACTCTTATCAGCGGGCATGGGAAATCAGATTCTTCAAGAACTTTCAGATGCAGCTATTGCGAAAGGTGAGAATATAGGGATTTTTAAAGATATATTTGTAAAGATGCTAAAAGAATCCGAACCGGAGATAAGAGAAAAAATAAAAGATAAAAATGCAGAGATACCTATTGATAAGAAAAATGCTGACGTTTTATATGTTGCACTTTCCGGCATGCACAGCATACTCCCTGCTGCAATTATTTTTAATAAAGCAAAAATTAACTGGACCCTTTCAATGTTTGAGGCAGAAAATTATGGATATTTTCTCGGTGATTCTGAAAAAGCAAAGACTATTGCTGACAGGATAGTGAAAGAAGCAGAAAGATTAAATGTAAAGGAAGTAGTAATAACCGAGTGCGGACATGCATACAGGGTTATTAATTTTTTTTATGAAGCATGGACAGGGCAGGCACCTCCTTTTAAGGTAACAGCTCTTATAGATGCAATATCAAGATATGCCAAAGAGGGTCTTATAGAAGTAAATAAAAATTCTTCATCAGAAATAGTCACATACCATGATCCATGCCAGGTCGGGAGGAATGCTGGTTTTTTTGATGAACCAAGATATTTAATCAATAGTATAACTGATAACTTCAGGGAATTGACACCGAACAGGACAAAATCATGGTGCTGTGGCGGCGGAGGAGGGTTGGTTGCAATACCGGAAATGGATGAATTCCGTATAAAAACAGGCGAAATCAAAGCTAATCAGATTAAAGAAGTTCAGGCAGGCATAGTGATAAGTACTTGTGAAAACTGCAGGCTGCAGATTAATTCTTTAAATGAGAGATATGAACTGAATATCAAAGTAAAATCGATGATGGAATTTGTTGCAGAAAATCTTAAAGTATGATTTATTTTATAAACTCGGCTCGCATAATAAATCTTTTTTAGTATTCTTTTGGGAAATTCTTTTCATCCCACTCTCTTTTACCGCCTTCATAATCTTTGACATCTTTGTATCCAAGCTCTTTTAGTTTCCTGGCAGCTTTACTTGAAGCCTGGCATTCAGAACTGGAGCAATAAACAATTATTTCATCATTTAAATCTAAAAATTTTTGAGCTTTCTTCTCGATTTCATCAAGTTGTATGTTTATAGAAGAGGGTATATGCCATTTTTTATATGATGACGGAAGAAGAACATCGACAAGTTTAAAATTATATTTTTTATTTATTTTTTCTAATAGCTGTTCCGCAGTTATGGTCTTTATTTCATTCATCATGCTCCTCTTTATCGCTTAATGAACGTATGAAAAAGTTCAATTATTCTTAGTTGTCGATTGATACTTTGACAGAATCTCTTATTTCAAGCTTTCCCTTTATTATAAATTTTGTAATTTTTTTCTGCATGTTTCCAGAGATTCTATCAAGCAATAATGACACAGCTGTTTTGCCAATATTATAAAAAGGCCTCCTGATTGTGGTAAGAGAAGGTTTTAAAAATTTACTGAGATATATATCTCCAAATCCCATTACAGAAATATCGTCAGGGACTTTTAATTTATATTCATCGATTGCACTAAGGGCTCCAAGCGCTATGAGGTCGCTTGAGGCAAAGACAGCATCTATGCTTCTGATTCTGTTTAAAGCTTCAAGCATCATTTTGTGTCCTGACTCTACAGAAAAATCACCTCTGAACACAAGGCTGTTTTCATATAAAGAATTTTCTTCCATAGCTTCTTTCCATCCCTGGAATCTTTCTTCAAAGGATTTGGACAATTCAGGTCCGCCGAGAATAGGAATAATTTTATGATTATTTTTTATCAAAAAATCAGTTGCTTCATAAGCCCCGCCAAAATTGTCAAATATAACAATATCCTTTTTTATTCCTTCTATTTCCCTGTTTACAAGAATAATAGGTATCTCAATGGTTTCCAGAAATTGCAGATTTCTTTTTTTTGAATATACAGGTATAAGTATTATGCCATCTATCCACATCGACAAAAGATCATTTATGACCTTTTCTTCTTTTTGTAAATTGTTATTTGATGCGCATAAAAATATATTATAATCATTTATTTCTAAAGTTTCAGATATACCTTTTATTAAATCAGAGTAAAACGGGCTTGATACATCGGGGACTATCAGCCCTACGTTCATAGTTTTTTTCTTAGATAAGCTTGCTGCTATCTTGTTCGGCTTATAATCAAGCGAGTCAATTACTTCTAATACTTTTTCCCTGTTTTTTGTTTTTACACTTTTCAGATTATTTATTACGTTTGATACAGTTCCTACAGATACTCCTGATTTTTTAGCGATATCTTTTATTGTTACCATGTTTTTAATAAAATTAATATATTCTTAATTAATATAAGTTTTTTTGCCAAACTCCAATTACAGCAAAATACAAAGAACTTTGAAACGTTTCAGGATTATAATTTTAATTAATTTCAGATAGCTGTCAACTTTTTGTTAATTTAAAGATTACTAATAAATATTATGAAGAAAAATATTGATTTTGTTTTTCATAATCTCAATTAAAGATTATTTCTGGTTTGAATAAAAAGAAAATTTATTTAAAATTGACTGTGAATGAATTAATAAATATTTAAAAAGCAAAGTAAGAATTTTAAAATGAGAGAAAAAATAATTGATGTTACCGGAATCGGTAATGCCATAGTAGACGTACTTGCAAGTGTTGAGGATGCTTTTCTGGAAGACTTTGGCCTAGTCAAAGGCTCAATGACTCTTATAGATGAGGTATCTGCAGAAAAATTGTATTCAAAAATAGTAAATAAAGAGGAGATATCGGGAGGTTCTGCAGCAAATACGATTGCAGGGCTAGCTTTTTTAGGAAATAAGGTAGCTTTTATAGGTAAGGTAAAAGATGATATTCTTGGAAGCACTTTTGATAAAAGCCTTTCATTATATGGAGTCCACTGTCAGACCGGAAAATTCAGCAATGACCTTCCGACTGCAAGATGTATAATACTTGTTACACCTGATGCGCAAAGGACAATGTGTACGTCGCTTGGCATTGCGGGAAATCTGGAGGAAAAAGATATAAAAAAAGATATAATTGAAAATTCAAAGATGCTGTATATAGAAGGTTATCTTTGGGATAGAAAGGTAGCTAAGAAAGCCATTCTCAAGTCTATTAAATTTGCAAAAAAATCAGAATGCAAAGTATCTTTATCCTTATCAGACAGTTTTTGCGTTGAAAGACACAGAGAGGACTTTCTAAATCTCATTGATTATGG
>JAQVJB010000087.1 GCA_028695395.1 Actinomycetota bacterium
AGTTAGTGTTATATATAATTTAAAAGCTATACTTTTATTTTTTTCAAATAGATGTTATTAATAAAAATTGTAAGCACATTTTTTAGATAGTAAAATTAATTATATGGATTACTTTAAAGACATCAGGCCTATTGAAAAATTCCTGGTCATTGACCAGATAATTGATAAGATTGCAAATCTTATCGAAGAAGGATACCTGAAACCTGGAGATTTTTTACCTGGCGAAAGGATACTTGCTGAAAAACTTGGAGTTAGCAGAACATCTCTCAGGCAGGCTTTAAAAGCACTGGATTTCTTAGGTATTCTTGAAATAGCACCTGGAAAAAAGACTTTTATAAAAAACTCTTCCTCGGAAATGTTAAGAAATCCTTTCAGATTCATCAAAGCTTTTCATTCAATTAAAATTGAAGAAATATTAGAAACAAGAAGAATAATTGAAGAAGGGCTTGTCCAGATCGCTGCCAAAAAAATAAAAAAAGGTGATATCGAAAAAATTAATGATTTGCTTAAAAAGTGCGAAGAAAACTTAGATAATACAGATGAATTTGTTTTTTCAGAATTTAAATTCCATCAATGTATTTTTAATATAGCGGATAACAAAATCCTAACTACAACAATGGATTCATTAAATAATCTTTTAATAGTAATTGAAAAATATGAAAAGGATTATTTAACCAAAGAAGATCGTATAGTTTCTTTTAAACAGCATAAAAAGATATCTGATGCATTGAAAGATAAAGATAGCGAAAAAGCCAGGGATGCTATGAGAGCTCATTTAAAGACTATGGAGCTGAGATTCAAGAATATAGACAGATAAGAACTGTATTATTAAATAAAAAAAGATTTATAATGCGTCAGGGTCAGTTCCCGTTACCTCATTTTTTTGCAATTTTTTCTTTAATTCTATTAATTTTAAAAAACAGCCTTTTTAGTAATTTAATATAGAACTCAGGATTCAAATATAAATTTACTTTTAGAACCCTTAAAGTATTCTTCAAAATAAATTATTCTGTTTTTATTGTAGTAATCAAATGTCCAGAACGTTTCCAGGTAGCTTATTACTTTCTTTTCATGCTTCGTAATTTTTAAAAGTTCTGCTATCTCATTATCGGGTATATCCGGCCTTAAGATTCTTTTTCTATGGCTTATATGAAAATTAAAATAATCCTGAACCAGTTTTGTAAATGATAAATTTACAAGATAGCTTTGTTTTATATTCCTGAAGATATCATTGGGGAAATATGCATTTGTCACATACAGTGGTTCGCCATCTGCAAGCATTAATCTTTTAATAAATAATACTTTTATTTTTTTATCTATTTGCAGTTTTGAGCGGACAATTTCATCAGCAGTAATTTTTTTTTGCTCTAGTATCTTTGTCTCAATATTTATTCCTTTTTCCTTTAATTCATCAACAATGCTAGAAATTTTTTGAAGCGCACTGGATTCAACTGAATTTTTTAAAATAAAAGTTCCCTGGCCTCTTCCTCGCTTTATATAACCATCTCTTTCCAGTTCTCCAAGAGCACCTCTTATGCTAGTCCTGCTGACATTAAAAATATTACATAAAACTAATTCATTGGGGAAACGCTTTCCTTCGCTCAGCTCATTATTTTTTATCTTTCTTAAAAGATAATTATAGATTTGGTAATAATAGGGTACTTTGCTTTTTTTATCTAATACAAAATCTTTAAACATTTTTTAAAAGGAATTTTGATTTAATATTGAATTTAATAATAACATAATAACAATTTTTATAGAAAAATAAAAATATGTTTATTATGAGGAACCTGGTTTATAAAAATAATAAAATATTTTGAAAATTTGTATTTAGCTAGTTATAATGTAATAACAAATCAGAAAGGTTTTAGCAGTTATTACATTTTTTAATAAGTAAGGTGGTTTATGGAATCTCTATCAGAAGGTGTTTTAAAAGGTGATATAAGATCTACCGCAAAGCTTATGAGATATATCGAAGATGAAGATATCAGAGCTATGGGAGAACTTAAAAAACTTTATTCCAATACAGGAAAATCTCATATAATAGGAGTTACCGGATTACCTGGTTCCGGGAAAAGCTCATTAATAAATACTCTCGTTGAAAATTTCAGAAGTTCCGGAAAGACAATAGGAGTAATAGCCGTTGATCCTTCCAGTCCGTTTACCGGAGGCTCTATTCTTGGTGACAGAGTAAGAATGCAGGACCATTCTGGAGATAAAGATGTTTTCATAAAAAGTCTTCCCACAAAGGGATGGCGTGGAGGCATTTCTAAAGTGACTTCCCGCATGATAACCGTAATGGATGCCATGGGGAAAGACATCATTATTGTTGAAACTGCCGGAGTCGGACAGACAGAAGTAGAAATTAAAAATTTAGTTCATACGACAATTGTTGTTTTAGTCGGAGGATTAGGAGATTCTATCCAGTCAATTAAGGCAGGAATACTTGAAATTGCTGATATCTATGTAATAAACAAAGCTGATATAATAAACACTGAAGAACTTGAATCTGATATTGAGAATTTAATAAATATGACTATTACTGCAGATAATTATGAATCATCATGGACTCCTCCCATATGCCTTACTGAATCAATTAACAAAAAAGGGATAGACAATCTGGCAGAAGAAATTTTAAAACATAAAAATCTTTTAACAGCAAACGGGTCATTTGAAGATTATTTCAAAAATAAGTCAAATAATGATTTAAAAGAAATGATTATAGACTATCTTACTGGATTATTATTAAAGAAGCTGGAAGATGAAGATCTGTATAAAAAACTTCTTTCGGATTTAATGAACAATAAAAAGGATCCATATTCGGTTGCTGAAGAAATATTAACAAATTTTTTAAATTATAGAACAAGTAGCTAAAACCATAAGGAGTAATAGCAATGGTCGAAAATAAAAAAAATGTAAAAGAAATTCTGGAAGAAATTAAAGAAAAAAAAGTAAAAAAGCCTTTATACAACCCGGAAGCGATAGAAGAGTTACAAAAAAATTTTGATAATTGGAAGGATAATACAGTAAAGGAAGCAGATAAGCAGAATTGGGAGATAACGCCGCAGACAGTTCTTGGTTCTGAAATACCTCGGGAATTGACTTACAGCCCCCTCAACCTTAAAGATTCTGAATATACAAGAGAGATAGGTTTTCCGGGCGAGGAACCATTCACAAGAGGTTTGCATCCGAATATGTACAGAGGTAAAAAATTCACGATAAGGCAGATCAATGGATTCGGTGGTCCTGAAGATACAAATGAGAGATTTAAATTTATGTTGAAAAATGGAGCAACAGGCCTAAGCGTTATCTTTGACATTCCTACAGTTCAAATGTATGATTCCGATGACCCTATTGCAAAAGGGCAGGTCGGGACTTCAGGAGTGGCTATAGATTCAGCGAATGATATGGATTTATTATTCAAAGATATCCCACTTGAAGATGTTACTATTTCAATCGTGACCCATTATCCTTCAAATACCGCAATTTTATTTCCTATGTTTCTTGCAATGGCTGAGAAACGCGGAATTTCCTGGGACAAACTGAGAGGAACTGTTCAAAATGACATAACCCTTGAAGAGGTTGTCAGAAGTGGCCCGGAATATATACCGCCAAGAGATTGTTTTAGAATACAGTGTGATAATATTGAATTCATTAAAAAAGAAGTACCAAACTGGAATTTTATCAACTTAAACGGCTATAATCTTCATGATTTCGGAACTTCAGGCGTAACAGAAATGGCTGTAGCCATATCAAATGGTATTGAGACATTAGATGAACTGATTTCAAGAGGATATGATGTAGATTTTATCGCTCCCAGACTTGCTTTCTTCTGGTCTATCTCCAATGACTTTTTTGAAGAAGTTTCCAGGATAAGAGCAGCCAGAAGATTATGGTATAAAATAATGAAATACAGATTTAAAGCAAAAAATCCACGTTCCTTATGGATGCGCTGCCATGTCCAAACATCAGGGATAACACTGACAAGACAGGAGCCTTACAATAATATAATAAGAGCATCATATCAGGCTCTTTCCGCTATACTTGGAGGAGTCCAGTCACTTCATGTAGATTCCTATGATGAAGCTTATGCAGTTCCTACTGAAGAGGCAGCTCTTCTTTCTCTTAGAACGCAGCAGATAATACAAAATGAAACTGCTGTTACAGAAGTAGTCGATCCCTTGGGAGGTTCTTATTATGTTGAATCCTTAACAAATGAAATAGAAGGAAGAATTCTTTCAGAGATTGATGAAATAGAAAATATTGGCGGTTATGTAAAGTCAATTGAAAAAGGTTGGATCCATAGAAAAATTGCAAATTATTTTAACAAAGAGCATGCAAAAATCGAAAAAGGAGACATAAAGGTAGTAGGGCAGAATTGTTTCACTACTGATAACAAAACACCTCCTATAGATGTTTTCAAATATCCTAAAGGTGTAGAGGATAGGCAAAAAGAGAAAATAAAAAAATTAAAGGAAAGCAGAAATAACACAAAAGTCGAAAAAGCATTAAAAGCTCTTCAGGATGCATGTGAAAAAAAAGAAAACATTGTCCCTTACAGTGTTGAGTGCGCAAGATTAGGTTGTACCGAGGGTGAAATATTTAAAGTCTTTAAAAAGTCATTTGGCCTGTGGAGACCACCTGTAATTTTTTAACAATTATAAATTTTAAAATCTGGAGGATTTATTATGATAAAAAACAATATTAAGGTAGTTCTTTCTAAACTTGGGCTGGATGTTCACAGCAGAGGTGTTTTTATTGTTGCAAAGATATTGCGTGATGCAGGCATGGAAGTTATTTATTTGGGAAATTCAATGCCGCAGCAAATCATTAAAGCTGCCATCCAGGAAGACGCAGACATTATTGGTGTGAGCTCTCTTGGAGGAGGGCATATTGCTTTAGGAGCAGATCTAATAGATGAGGCTAAAAAGGAGAACATTAAAGATAGTAAAGGATTTGTTATAGGAGGAGCTATTTCTCCTGAAGAAATTATTGAATTACAAAACCTGGGCTTTGATAAGATATTTACATCGGGTGCTTCAAACGAGGAAATAATTTCATCTTTTAAAAAGATATATGAGAGCAAATCAAAATAATAATTTATTAAGATTATAATAAAGACCTATTATTAAAATTTCGATTGCTGGAGGATATATTGTCTGAAAAATATATTACAAATGAATTTGAAGAATATATTATCAACTCTATAAACGGTTTTGAAAGAAACATCGTTTATCCTGACGGAGAAGATATAAGGATTTCCCAGGCATTGAAAATATTCAATAAGTTCAATAAAAGCACTGCTATCTTGTTGGGGAAAAAAGATATTATATCTAAAAATCTTAAAGAGACAGGCATAGATAAATTAAGCACCATAGATATTGTTGACCCTTCGGATTCTTGTGATTTTGAAAAATATAAAAACATATTATCCGGTATTTTTAAAAATAAAGGCAAGATACTTACTGAAGAAGAATTAGATAAACTGACAAGAGAAAATAACTACTATGGGGCTTTGTTAATAAAAAACGGGGATGCCCATTGTGGAGTCAGTGGTTCGATAAGTCCGACTGAGACGATGATGAAGCCTCTGATAAATGTAATACAGGCCGGCCAAAAGAAAAGATATTTAAGCGGCGCCGTAATAGAGATTGTCCCGAACTGTCCTTATGGGTTAAATGGCCAATTTTTATTCGCAGATGTTGCGCTTATGGCTGATCCCAATGAAGAACAAATGATAGATACAGTACTTAGCAGTTATCAGACTGCAAGTGCTCTTTTCAACGGTGAACCTAAAATAGCTATGCTGTCGTATTCTACTAAAGGAAGTGCAAAAAGCGAGAAAATAAATATTATCAATAGTGTAATCGAAAAAATTAAGAAGATAAATCCTTCCATAAAAATAGATGGCGAAATGCAAATAGACGCTGCGTTATTTCCTGATGTTGCGAAATCCAAATGTCCGGACAGCGATATTGCAGGGCAAGCCAATGTACTTATTTTTCCCGAGCTTAATTCTGCCAATATGGTTATAAAAGCGATAAACAGGCTTGCAAATGCAAGCTATTATGGAACAACCATACAAGGTGCTTATATCCCCTTCAATGACGTATCCAGAGGATGTGTTCCCATCGATCTCGTCTGGATATCCGGAATGACATTGATGCAAAGGAAAAATCTTGAGGAAAGTAAAGATATAAAAATTATTTAATGATAATATAATTAAAATTAATTGAATCTTTATATTATTTAAAAAGATATGAAAGTAATATATAACAATTATTTTTTAAGAAAAATCACCAAACATTCTGATGAAATAATTAATAATAAAAGCATAACGAGTGTAAAAATGCTTATTAATTATCTGATAGATAATTATAATGATAAAATTGTTAAATACTTGATTGACCAAAAAAGCAATAAATTAAAGGCGATTATTTTAATAAACGGAGTGTCAATATCAGACTTAGACTATAAAATATATGATGATGATATCATTAATATTTTTCAGTTAGTTGGCGGTGGATAAAAATAAAGATCATTAATAACTATATGCGGTAATATAAATAAAAATTCAAAATATTTTTATTTATATCTGGATAATTAAGCTTATTGATAATATCTTTTAATATTAAGTTGATAAAAGAAAAATTATTAATGAAAAACAGGTATCTTCGACAATTAGCATTTTTACCTATTGGCAAAAAAGGACAGAAAAAGATTTTAGAGGGCAAAGCAACTGTTATTGGTCTAGGTGGTCTCGGCAGCAATATAGTATCTAATCTTGCAAGAGCGGGGATTGGGTTTTTAAAAATAATAGATAATGATTTTCCAGATATCACAAATCTTCACAGGCAGATTTTATTTGATGAAGAAGATTTAATAAAAAAAGAATCAAAATCGATAATTACAAAAGAAAAGCTTAAAAAGATTAACTCAGATGTTTTTATTGAAGATATTTACGAAACAATAAATGAAAATAATGTTTATGAGATAATAGAAAATTCTGATATTGTCATTGACGGTACAGATAACTTTGAAACTAAATTTCTGATTAATAAAGCTTGCATAGATATGAAAATACCATTGATTTTCGGTTCTGCAGCAGCAAGTAATGGAATGATAAGTTCGATAATTCCCGGAGAAACACCATGTCTTAAGTGTATTTTTCCAAAAATCCCTGATGATAAATTCAATTTGACAGCTATGAATTCAGGAGTCCTTAATACAATTGTAAATATTGTTGCCTCTATTCAGACAACTGAAGCTATGAAATATCTTACAGGTAATTACGATTCAATGATAAAAGGTTTATTAATTATAGATATCTGGAACTTTAATTTAGATATAATAAGCATCCGGAATAAGAATTTAAATTGTCCTGTATGTAATTAAAATATAAAAAAGTAACTGATTATTAAAAAATTCTTTATTATATTAATATACT
>JAQVJB010000007.1:0-14395 GCA_028695395.1 Actinomycetota bacterium
GGTCTCCTCCTACAGGCAGGCAGTAAGTGAATATCATCTTTTTGTTCTTATATACTGCAACATCAGTCGTTCCTCCGCCGATATCCAGAAGTATTACGCCGCTTTCCTTTTCTTCATTTGAAAGAACAGCTTCTGAGGAAGCAAGAGCTTCAATTATTATATCTTCTATCTCTAGGTTGGCAGCCTTAATGCAATTAACTACATTTCTCATAATGGAAGACGAACCAAAGATTATAAGTAGTTCTACTCCGAGCCTTTCAGTCGCAAGTCCTATCGGATCCTCTATTCCCTTTTCTCCATCAGCAACAAATTGCTTTATTATCGTATGTATTACTTCGTATTGGGAAGGGAGATTTATCCTGTTGGTAAGCGAAATCAGTCTCTCAACATCAATTTTTCTTACTATTTTATTTGGAGAAGCAATTGTTAATTCATTATAATTATTTTCAAAGGCAATATGTTTTCCGGTTACTCCTATATAAACATCATCTATAAATAAATTGGAAGATTTTTCAGCAAGTTCAACAGAATCAAGAATTGATTTAGTTACTTCATTAATATCAATAACAAGACCCTTTTTTATGCCCTTACTTCTCGATATCCCATATCCTTTTATTTCAAGAATATTATTTTTTTTAAGCTTTCCTATCAGTGTGCTTACTTTTGTCGTACCGATATCGATTGCAGCAATCAGTTCATCTTTTCCTGGCAATCATTCCTCCATTAAAACTACAGCTATCTTATTATAGGATTATCGCTAATCCTGATGTCTATTATACTATAAGAAATACTTTCATTTTCAACTTCTTTTAATATTTGTTCTAATATTAAATTTTTTTTTGTTAATTCTGAAGTATTTCCATACAATATAGTCTTATTATCACTTGTATTAAAAAAAATGTCACCAAAAGAATCATCACTTATGCCTGCATACTCTATATATGTGCGTATATTATCATTCATTGAATCAAAAATCTGAGCAATACTTAAAACATTTTTTTTTGCAATTTTATTCCCTATTTCCGGCAAGTAATTAACAACATTCTTTACAAGAATCAAATCTTCATATATCTCATTACCCGAAGAAATCTCTTCAAGAAAGACACCTTCATTATCTATTAAAAAGATTTTGTCTTTATATTCTATCTTCAGATAAGGCAATCTTTCTGTAATAATGATTTCTATTCTATCAGGAAATATCTTTTTAAGCTCAGCTTCTTTAATCCTGCTATAGTTTTCCAGAACTGATAATTCTATCTGTTTCTTGTCAATTTCAAAGATATTTTCCCCTTTTAAATTTTCAAGAAATTTTTCCAAATCCTCTACTTTATAGTAATCATTATCGATTACTGCAATATTCTTGATTTTAAAGTATTCGCTATTATAAAAATAGTTTAACCCGAAAATAGTCCCTGCAAAAACCGCAATTCCAAATAGTGTCCACAAAAATATCATGGACTTCCTTAAAGCCGCCTTTCTTTTCCTGGAAATAATTCTCTTATCCCTGACTATCTTCGCAGCCATTTTTTTTACTGTTTCAATGTAGAAGAATTTAATATTATTTCTACAAGCTTTTTAAAATCGATGCCTGCTGCTGCGGCGGCTTTGGGAACAAGGCTTGTTTCAGTCATCCCCGGCATTGTATTTATTTCTAATACAAATATTTCTCCTTCTTCGCCTAATATCAAATCGACTCTTGAAATGCCATGGCATCCAAGGCTTTTATGAGTCTTTAAAGATATCTCCTGGACAGCATGGCTTAAATCTTTATTTATTTTAGCAGGTACGATATATTCTGTGAGACCGGTTGTATATTTTGATTTAAAGTCATAGAAACCGCTCTTAGGTACTACTTCGACTATTGGAAGCGCTACTGGATTTCCTCCTAGTATGCTTACTGTTAGCTGTCTGCCTTTTATGTATTTTTCAATAAGTATTTTATTGTCATATATCCTTGCAAAATCAATAGCACTTATAACATCAGATTCATTATCAGCAATAGTTATACCAATCGTAGAGCCTTCTCTTGCAGGTTTAACCACTACAGGATAAGCGATTTTGTCATTAACTTCTTTTATTTTTTTCTTTAGTACATCATCTTTCTCATTTTCAATACTGATATAATCTGGGGTATTAATGTTTTCAAGTTTGAATATCTTTTTTGAATATATTTTATCGATTGCAAGAGAGCTTGCAAGTATTCCGGAACCGGTATAAGGTATTTTAAATAGCTCCAGCACGCCCTGCACGGTACCATCCTCTCCATATTTCCCATGAAGAGCAAGGAATGCTATATCAATCTTTTTAAACAAAGAAATATCTTCACCTTTAAAATCAATAAAGTCTGCATTATAACCTAGTTCAGTAAGCGCGCTATATATGCCCTGGCCTGTCTTTAAAGAGATCTCCCTTTCAGATGATATTCCTCCGCAAATGACACCGATTTTTATATCTTTCTTTTTGCTTGATAAGGGCAAATCTTCAAAAAGTTTTGCAAGTCCGTTTTTTTTAGAATCCAACTAATTTCACCTCATTTTCAAGTTCAATATTAAAATTATCTTTTACCATCCCTAACACTATTTTAGAAAGATTATAAATATCCATGGGGGATGCATTATCATAATTTTCAATGAAATTTGCATGCTTTTTTGAAATTCCAGCCCCACCGTATCTAAAACCTTTAAGTCCCAAAGCATCGATTAACTCTGCTGCAGTCTTATTGGCATTTAAGGGATTTTTAAAAAAACATCCGGCTGTAAACTTATTTAAAGGCTGTGCATTTTTTTTATTTTTTATTCTTTCAACTATCTCATTAAAAATAAGTTCTTTTTCCATCTGCTCTTTTTTTAAATAAATTTTTGTTATAGCAATAAGATTCTTAATATTAAGGAACCTGTAGCCGAAATCATTTTTCCTTAATTTATGATTTTCTAATATTATATTATTCGTTTTTATCTTTAAACATTCAATTGCATCTATAAATTCACAAATAGAGTTATATTTTGCTCCTGAATTGCCTGAGACTGCTCCTCCCATAGTACCGGGTATTCCTGCCAGAAAAGCAAAATTATAACTTTTTTTATAGCACTCTGTCACAAATCTGCCGGTATTATAAGCAGCTCCACAGGAGATGGATTCTTTTTCTTTAAAATCTATGTTATCAAAAAATCTTCCAAGTTTAATAATAGCAATATTTTTATTCTGAACATTTATTAAAGTATTCGATCCTCCGCCAAGAATAAAATATTCAATATTATTATCAATCAGGTATTTGATAATATTCCTTAAAGACTCTGTATCTTCAGCAATAATCAATGAAGAAATATCGGCATTGATTCTGAATGTAAGCAGCTTACGCAAATTAATATCATGAAATATTTTCAGATTTCTTATTCTGCTATTATCAATTATTTTTTTTATATTATCTTCATCAGGCATAATATTAAATCTAATAGATTTTTATTTAACTCCCTAAAAGACTGTCGGATACTCTTGTTATATCGCCGGCTCCCATAAGAATGATAAGATTATCCTTTCTTATTTTCTGCTTTAAATATTCAACAATGTCATTTATTTTAGGTAAATATACCAATTTTTTACTGAAATTATTTTCCGATAGATAATCTATAAGAAGTTTTCCGGAAACACCCGGTATAGGGTTTTCACCAGAAGCATATACTTCAGTTATAATAAGTATGTCAGTTTTTTCAAAACAATTATTGAATTTATCAAGTATAGCTCTAAGACGAGAATATCTGTGCGGTTGAAAAACAGTGATTATTTTTTCACTTGAAAGGCTTTCGGCAGCTTCAAGAGTTGCTTTTATTTCCGTAGGATGGTGGGCGTAATCGTCAACAACCAGCGAATCATTAAATCTTCCCCTTGCTTCAAATCTTCTTTTAACACCAGTAAAGCTTTCGATTATCTCAATGCATCTATTCATATCAAGATTGAGAACATGCGCACATGAAAGGCTGGCAAGACAATTTTTTACATTATGGATTCCGGGTATTCTTAGTTTTACATCATAGATTTTATCTGCAATCCTTATCTTAAAAGCAATTCCCTGGCAAACAGTTCTGATATCGTATGCAAAAATATCATTTTTATCTGCCAGCCCGAAAGTAATTATCTTTTTATCATCTTTCAAGCCATCAAGCATATCTTTGTCTATGTCATCACCATTAATTATTATTAATCCATTTTCTTTTGTATTGTTTAAAAAATTTACAAAACTTTTTCTGATTTCTTCAAAATCCTTATAAAAATCAAGATGGTCTTCCTCGATATTAGTAACAATACTAATAAAAGGATTATACTTTAAAAAAGAACCATCACTTTCACAAGCTTCGGCAATTATATAATCACCTTCCCCAAAACTTGCATTTGTCCCAAGTTCATTAAGTTCTCCACCTATTATTATAGTCGGGTCAAGACCGGCCTCCTTAAAAATGTAAGATATCATGGAAGTTGTCGTAGTCTTACCATGTGTCCCTGCCACAGCTATTCCTTTTTTCTGGTTTAAAATCCAAGCAAGAGCATCCGAGCGGCTATAAATTGAAGTACCCGCATTCCTCGCTGCCTTATATTCTATGTTTTCGCTTCTGATAGCTGCAGAGATAATTACAGCATCAAATCCTATAATGTTTTTAGAGTTATGCCCTGTAAAAACTTGTATTCCTTTTCTTATTAAATTTTCTGTGTACCCGGATTCTTTAATATCCGAACCAGATATGGTAAAACCCATCCCTTTAAGAACAACAGCGATAGCGCTCATTCCTGCCCCGCCTATTCCTATAAAGAAAAAACTTTTATGCTTCCCGAAATCTTTCAGCTTGCTTGCCAAATAAATCCTCCATTAAATTATCAACTATTATTTTATGACTGTATAAAAAAATATTTTCACTTTTCCTGTTTTTGAATTCATTATATAACTTAAAGTTATCAGAAATCATATCTTTTAAAATTTTTTCAAGAACACGTTCGTTTGTCATTGAGTCTTTCAATATTATAGCTTTATCATTATCTGATAGAAATTTTGCATTATAGTACTGGTGATCATTTATTGCTGCCGGAAACGGGATGAGAATAGCAGGAACCTGGCATACTGCAATCTCTGCAACTGTATTTGCTCCGGACCTGGATATAATCAAATCAGAAATATTATAAATATCCTGCATATTGTCTTCATACGGAATTATGCACAGATTATTATGATTTTCTGTGCACACATTTCCTTGAGTTCTGGAAAATTGATTATAAAATCTTTTCCCTGAAATCAGAATAAATTGTAATTTATTGTTTTCTTTCATTATATTCCATAAGCCTACAAAAGATTTATTTATCCTTTCTGCTCCAAGGCTTCCGCCAAAAGCTGTAATAGTAAAAACATCAGGCTTTAATCCATATTTATAATAATTTTTATTCGCTGACCTGAATTCGCGGATGATTTTTCTTACAGGATTGCCCGTAAAAATTATCTTTTCTTTCTTTTTATTAAAGAATTTCTCTGTCTCTTTAAAACTTAAAAATATTTTTTTTGCATGTCGCGAAAAAATCAGATTAAGCCTGCCAGGAATATAATTCTGTTCATGAATGTAAAAATTTTTTCTTAATAAAATACATGCTAAAAATACAGGTGCACATACATATCCGCCCATTCCCAGGATAATATCAGGTTTTATTTTCTGAATTATCTTTAAAGAGCTGATTAATCCTGAAAGAATATTTATTATGAAAAAAATATAACTTTTTATTTTCTTTATTATGCCAGATTTTTGCAAAAGTCCGGATGATCTGATAGTAGCAAAATCAATACCTAGAGCAGGAATAAGGTGACTTTCCATGCCTTTCTCAGTACCTATATAGCAAATATCAATATTCTTAAACTGTGCAGAGATATGTTCGATTATGGCTATTGCCGGATAAATGTGGCCTGCAGTACCTCCGCCGCATATTATTATTTTTTTATTCATTTTCCTCTGCTGATGAAATTATTTTATATTTAGATATATTTAAAAGAATTCCTGCACCTGCCATGGTAGTTACAAGTGATGAACCTCCCAGGCTAATAAAAGGAAGTGTTATACCTGTAACCGGAAAAAGACCTATAGATACCGAAATATTCATAATAGCCTGTATCACAATAAGACTCGTTATGCCTGTGGCTATAAGCCTTCCAAGATAGTCTTTTGCTTTCATTGCTATTCTTATCCCGAAAAATGCAAAAAGTACAAAAAGCGTAACGACAAATAGGGTTCCTATCAAGCCAAATTCCTCTCCTATTATTGAAAAAATAAAATCAGTATTTGCTTCAGGAAGATATGAATATTTCTGCATGCTGTTTCCAAGCCCAAGACCGAAAATATTGCCGGAACCCAGCGCGATCAGGGACTGGTTTACCTGGAAATTAGAACTACCGGCTTCTGCACCCTGGTTCAGGAATGCAAATATCCTCTCTCTCCTGTAGCTTTCAAGAAAAAGATAGCCGACAGCAAAAATCCCCCATGTTATCATAATTCCTGCTATATGTTTAAATCTTACTTCTCCAATAAATAAAATAATGAAAATGACTATCCATATTATAATTGCGGTACTAAAATCAGGTTCCATAAAAATAAGAAAAGTTATTATTAAAAGAAAGATGAACGCGGGAAACAATATTGCCTTTATCTTATAAATATCTCTGTATCTTTTATTAAGGATATCACTTAAATAGAGGATTATTATAATTTTTGTAAGTTCTGATGGCTGGACTGAAAAAACAAATATAAACCATCTCCTTGCTCCTCCTGCTTCAACTCCTATTCCTGGAATAAGTACCAAAGCTAAAAGACCTATTGCAATTAAAATCAAAAAATTTGATATTTTTGCTATCTTGTGATAATCGATTTTATTCAGTATAAGAAGTACTGCTATAGATATTGCAGACCATATCATCTGTCTTCTTATAAAGTAAAAAGCATCGCTTTTATAGCTCTCACCGAAAGACATTGAAGCACTCGATACCATGACTATTCCCACGACAAGAAGTAGTGCTGTTATTATAAATATAAAATAATATTCGATATTTATTTTAATAAAATTTATTTTTCTATTTTCAAAATCATGTTCTGGCATTTTTAAGCTTTAAAATCTTTTTTATTTATTTCCATCAAAATTTTCTTAAATTTATTCCCTCTGTCTTTATAGTCCTTAAACATATCCATGCTTGCGCATGAAGGTGAGAGTATAAAATAACCTCCTTTATCAGTAATATCCAAACCTTTTTTTACTGCTCCTTCAAAGTTATCGGATACCATTATTGATTTAAAAAGATTATTTTCCGAATTAAGCAAGTTAAACAATTTGAATCTGCATTTTCCTATCAGAATAATATTTTTGACTTTCCTCTTTAAAACAGGTATAAGGTTCGACAGATCCATTCCTTTATCAAGACCACCCAGAATCAGGGTAATATTGCCGGAAAAATTTTCCAGCGCTTTTATTGTGGCATCAGGATTAGTTGCCTTTGAATCATTAAAACATTTAACACCTTTAATTTCGCCGACAAATTCCAGCCTGTGAGGCAGTGGAGAAAATTTTTTTATTGATTTTTCAATATATTTGTCTTCTACTCCAAAAATCTTAAGCACGCCCAGTCCTGCAAGTATGTTCAATTTATTATGGAACCCTATTAATTGCCTGCAGGAAGAATCAATGCTTCCTTTTTTATTTTCTAAATTATAATAAAGGATTTCATCTTTACTGAATAAATTAGAAATTTTATCATTATCAAGTGAAAAATTTATTTTTTTTGATTTAATGTCATCAAACATGTCGCTATCCATTATTCTCTGGATATATTCATCATCAATATTTAAAAATAAATAATCTTCTTCTTTCTGGAATCTGGATATATTGAATTTGGCTTGTGCATAATTAATCATAGACTTGTGTCTGTCAATATGATCTTCCGTAATATTTAATATAATTGAACAGAAAGGAGCAAAGCTGATTATATTTTCAAGCTGAAAGCTGGAAACTTCTATAATCCGTATTACTTCATCATCTTCAATATATTTTCCAGTATTAACGGAAGGATATTTAAAATTTAAAGTGTCAATTAAAGGATTGCCGATATTTCCGCAGGTTACCGCTCTTTTTCCTGATTCATTAAAAACAAAGCCCAGAAATGTTGTCAATGTAGTTTTTCCATTTGTGCCTGTAACCGCTATAGTTTTTCGTTTCTGGTTTTCACTCATGAACTGCCAGGCAAATTCTATCTCGCTTAAAACCGGTATTTTTTTTCTTTTTGCTAATTTTATCAATTCATGATCTGACCGGACTCCAGGACTGACAATGAATATATCTATATTTTTCAATAGATTGATTGGAGAAATGTTTTCTTTGCCAATAAATAGTTCTACATCAGCATCTTTTGCTAATTCATCAAGATTATTGCTTTTAATATAATCAGGATTTGTATCGAGAGCTTTTATTCTCTTACAAAAAGGATTTATTTTTTTTAAAATCGATAATCCGCTTTTACCAAGCCCAAAGACAAAAACATTTTTATTTTTAAGTTCATTGATTAAATTATCTTCTATTATCATTTAATTATCAGCTAATAAATTTAATGTAGTAAACTGAAAAACCAGCAGCAGCAAATAAAAAACAAATCAGCCAGAATCTGGTTATTACTTTTATTTCAGGCCATCCCAATAATTCAAAATGATGGTGTATGGGTGCCATCTTAAAAACTCTCCTTTTAAAAATCTTAAAGAACAATACTTGTATGATTACTGAAAGAGTCTCGATTGTAAATATTCCTCCTATAAGTATTAAAAGGATTTCCTGCTTCAGAAGAATAGCAACAGCCCCTATAAGCCCGCCCAGAGCAAAAGAACCTGTATCTCCCATAAATATTTCTGCAGGCGAAGTATTCCACCATAGAAACCCTACGCAGGCAGCAATCGTTCCACTGCATATAACTGCAATATCTATTGCAGGCTCCATGTTAAATACGGTCCATTCCAGAAAAGCAATGAAAATAAAGGCTGCAAGAACTATGCTTGATGTTCCTGCCGCAAGCCCGTCAAGCCCATCAGTAAGATTAACTGCATTGGTTGTGCTCATTATTATAAGAACGACTATAAGATAATACCAGTTTCCAATATCAAAGACTGAATTTGTAAAAGGGATAGATATTGTGGTAGGGAAATCAAGAACAAACTTTGAAAATAGTATAAAATATATGCTCACTAAAAGAAGCAATCCTATTTTTACCCATCCCCTAAGACCTAAATTCCTCTTTTTTCTAAAACCTATGTAATCATCAATAAAACCTATAAGTCCGCATAATATAAAAATGCTTATAAGAAATATCCCCTCCATACTGAATTCAAAATGGCGGTAGTACTTTAAAAGCGCAACGACTATAAAAGCAAGAGTTGTAGATACAATAAAGGCAATACCTCCTATAGTCGGGGTACCTGCTTTTATTGAATGCGACTGTGGGCCATCTGACCTTATACTTTTCCCGATATTTCTTTTCTTTTGTATCCGTATCAAAATAATCGTTATTAATACAGAAAAAACGCCGCTAACAATTACTGATAAAAATATCCAATTCATGTTTTATTTTAAATATAGTTAATAATATCTTCCATTAGATTCCCTCGAGAACCTTTTATAAGTACTATATCACCCTTTTTAATAATGTCTTTAAGAGATTTTATTAAGGAGTCCTTATCAGGGAAATAATAGCATTCATTATAATTATTTTTGTTATCCGAGAAAACAGAATATGTTTTCTTTGCCTTACCACCTAAGGCAATTAAAATATTTATCCCATTTGCTGATAAATATTCTCCTAATCCTTCATGAAATTTATCAGATTTGTTACCCAGCTCAAACATATCTCCGACTATTGCTACGCTCCTTGATTTTTTTGTTTCAGAAATTAGTTTTAGTGTATCTATTGAGCTTTTAAATGATACAGGGTTAGCATTATAACAGTCATTGATAACATATTTTCCATTTATTTCAACTATTTCCATTCTTAAATCATCAGGTACAGTTTCTTTTATGGATTCTTTTATAATTTTTATATCAATGCCTATCTCATAAGAAATAGCTGCAGCAAGCATAACGTTATAAATATTATGAAATCCAGGGATCGGTGATCTCAGTCTGATAATCTTCTTTTTAAAAAGATTTAAATCAAATTCATAACATGCGTTCTCATCAGCAGAAATATTTGAAAAATTATACTTATAGCCTGGACCATGGCCGCAAGATATTGTTTTACATTCTGAATATTTTTTTAAAACATGGTAATATTCATCATCAGCATTTAATAAAAGCATTCCTTTGTTCTTGTTTATCACTCTGGATATTTCTATTTTTGATTTTGCAATTTCTTCAACATTTTCAAAGAATTCAAGATGAGATGGACCTATTCTTGTTATTATCCCATATTTTATATTGCATATAGATGAAAGCTCTCCTATCTGCCCTTTCGCCCTCATTCCTATTTCAGCAATAAAATATTCTGTATCGCTATCGGTCTCAAATATTGTTTTAGGGATGCCTATTTCATTATTAAAGCTTTTTTTTGAATAAACAGTTTTCCCGCACTTTTTAAAAATGCTTGCTATGAAGTTCTTGGTGGTTGTTTTCCCGACACTTCCTGTTATGCCAATGGAAACCGGTGAATATCTGCTCATATATCCCCTGGCTGCATCCATCAAAAAAGAAAGGCTATTTCTACATTCAATAATCGATATTTCTAAATTATTTTCCCTTACTTTCTTAATTACATCAGATATATGTTCATTATTTTTTTCAAAAGCAAAACCAGAAATCCCTTTATCTACAGCCTCTCCAATAAACTTATGCCCGTCAAAATTTGGCCCTTTAAGTGCAATAAAAAAATCATTCTTTTTGACAGTACGGCTGTCCGTAGAAAAATCAATTACTGATTTTGTTCTTAAAATAACAGGTGCAGAATCAGTCCAGGAAATCAAATCATCAATATCGATTTTTTCCATGTTTTTATTTGTCCCCCCTGTCCATATTCCATTGCTTGACAATTTCCTGGTCACTGAAATGAATCCTATACCCAGAAAATTCCTGATAATCTTCATGCCCTTTCCCAGCAATGACTACAATGTCATTTTTTTTAGCCATTTTGAGTGCATTGATAATAGCTTTTTCCCTGTCAGGAAGCTTTAGATAATTTATATTCCCGGTATCCCTGACACCTTCTTCTATCATTGCTATTATTGATTCAGGCTCTTCGGACCTGGGATTATCGGAAGTAATAAATATATAATCAGAGATCTCTCCGGCTATTTTTCCCATTTTTGATCTTTTGCTCTTATCCCTGTCTCCGCCACATCCAAAAACAGATATAAGCCGGGCATTATTTTTTAGCAAAGATTTTGCAGTCTTTAAAACATTAGCCAAACCGTCAGGAGTATGAGCATAATCAATTATTACTGTAAAATCATTTATCTCGCTAATCTTTTCAAACCTGCCGCATATTTCATTATCAGATTCAGCTCCTTCTTTGATATTTTTAACATTTAACCCCAGAGATATCGCTGCCCCTGTAGCAGCAAGTATATTATAAACATTAAAATATCCAGACAGAGGAGACGAGATATCAGTAAATCCTTTACCTTTAAACAAAATATTCATATGTATTCCGGCAGTGTCGCATATTATATTTTCAGCATAAAGATCCGCATCTTTTGTTTTTGCAGAATAAGTAATGGTTTCCAGGTCAGTCTGCTCATAAAGAATCCTGCCATAAAAATCATCTATATTAATAATTGCATTATTGCATTTAAAAATATCCCGGTATTCTTTCATAAATAATTTCTTTTTTGTATTAAAATAATTTTCTATAGTCTCATGATAGTCAAGGTGGTCCTGGGTAAGATTGGTAAAAACAAAAGTTTCAAAACTCATAAAATCAATCCGGTGAAGATCGACAGCATGCGAAGAAATTTCCATACTTGTATGAGAAACACTTCTCTCTGTACTGCTTTTAAAAAAAATATTCAAGTCAAGTGATTCCGGTGTTGTTCTGTCAAATTTAACAGGATTGTTTAATATCTCAGATTTGATAGTCGTTATAAATGATGTATTAAGTCCTGCATTTTTCAGCATAGAGTCAAGAAGAAAAGTTGTGGTTGTTTTTCCGTTTGTACCTGTTATGCCTGTAATTTTTAATTTATCTGAAGGTCTTCCGTAAAAAACATTGCTGATAGACGCAAGAGCCTTCCTCGGTTGGTTTACCAATATCTGTGTTATGCCGGGAACTTCTTCAATTTCTCTACTGGATATTACAGCAATTGCACCATTTCCTATCGCATCCTTTATGAAATCTCTTCCATCTTTTTTGAATCCGGGTATTGCCACAAAAAGAGAGCCCTGAACCACATTTCTGGAATCAAAAGTTATACTTGATATATCTTTGTTGATTCCCCCATATATCTTAATATAATCTAAATTTTTAATTATTTCTTTTAAATCCATTTTTTAAATTAATCCCTTAAAGAAAAAAATTATATATTAACTAAAATAATAGTTCTATTAAAAATAAAAATAAATAAGAAGACAGTTCTTATAAATATTGCCTTAGTTTACTTTCTTCAAAGCAAATTCAACTATTTCTGAAAAAATAGGTGCTGCAACAGTACCGCCCCATATCTCTTCTTCATTGCCCTGAGGCTCATCGATTATTACTACGCATGCAACCTTGGGATTGTCATATGGTGCAAATCCTAAAAAAGATGTTATTACTCTTCCTTCACTATACCCTATTCCGTTTTTATTTGCTTTTTGTGCTGTGCCAGTTTTGCCACAGACAAGTACGCCATCAACTCCGGCACGTTTTCCTGTACCGTCTTCCACAACCTGCAGCATCATATCTTTGACACTGTCAGCTGCCATGCTGCTTATTATTTTTATTCCTTCATCAGGAATAATTTTTTCAATATTGCCATTATTTTGATGTATCTCCTTTACGACAAAAGGATTGATAAGATATCCTCCATTGGCGATAACGCTTGCAGCTCTTAAAAGCTGTATAGGAGTTACGGAAATGCTTTGTCCGATAGCAAGAGCACCGATTGTCGAAGCTGGCCAGGTTTTATAGTCCGAAACTATTCCTTTTTCTTCTCCTGGGATATTTATTCCTGTCGTATTACCGAACCCATACTTAATAATATTATTATAATAATTCTCATTACCCATAGCTAAAGCAACTGTTACAGCTCCTATATTGCTTGAATATTTTATGATATCCCCTACTGTATAATCTATTCCATATGTACGGTGAGTCTCTTTTATTATTCTATCTCCGACTTTAATGGTAGGAGCCAGATGGAATAACTGTTCAGGACCTACAAAACCACCATCTATCGCTGAAGAAATATTTACAATCTTAAATGTTGACCCGGGCTCATATGTAAAAGAAATAGCAAGATTATTAAAAATTTCCTGTGAATAATCTGAATAATTATTTAAATCAAATGTCGGATATTGCGCCATTGAATAAACTTCTCCTGTTTGTGGATTCATTACTATGCATATTGCTTTCGATGCTTGAAATTGTTCTGCTGCTTCCATAAGTTTTTTCTCGGTAAAATACTGGAGTCCTGAATCAATGGTCAGAACTATATCAGAACCAGAAATAGGGGCAGTGTAGCTTTCTTCATTTGCTTCGATGATTTTCCCAAATACATCCTTTTCTGCACTGTATTTGCCATCTATCCCTCTTAATAGCTCTTCATATCCCAACTCCATGCCTGATAAACCAATATTATCAATACCTGTAAATCCTATAAGCGGACTTGCAAGTTCGTTTTGGGGATAGAATCGTTTACATTCATCTTCTATGTTTATCCCTTCAAAAGCATATGAGTTTATTATGTCCGCAATATATGTATCTACTTTACGGGCAATATATACAAAACCTCTCTCTTTATCAGAGAGCTTTTCTTTTATTATTGCTTCATCAATGCGAAGAAGTTCAGCCATTACCTCTACTATGTAATCTTCGTCTTTTATCAATTTAGGATTTGCAGTAATAGTCTTTTCTACTAAACTTGATGCAAGCTCTATGCCAGACCTGTCAAGTATTTTTCCTCTTTTGGATTTTATTATATAATCACCAGTATGCTGATAATCAGCCTCAACCTTATATTTATCTGCAAATACATATTGAATATTAACCAGCCTGTAAACTATAAGCCCAAAGACTGTAATAAATAAAAAAAACAGGAAAAAAATCCTTCTCCTGTTAGCTTTTGTATTATCTTTTCTTATCATTTTTTTAAGGAATAAAGAATGTTAATATCCCTTCCGATACCACTAGAAGAACGTCCTTGATGTTATTTAC
>JAQVJB010000007.1:14495-25326 GCA_028695395.1 Actinomycetota bacterium
TCCTCTTCTCCAGGTATTATTACTTTTTTAGTCAAGATTTCAGCAACTTTCCTGGCCCCGCATACACATTCCGGTAAATCTGGAGGACATATGCATTTTCCCAGCAATGCCTGAAATTTTTTCTTAACTATTCTGTCTTCAAGCGAATGATATGATATTATTACCATTCTTCCGCCTTTGTTAAGAGCTTTAAATCCATTGTCAATTCCGCTTGCCAGATTATCCAGTTCCCTGTTCACTTCTATCCTTATTGCCTGAAATATCCTTTTTGAAGGATGCCCTCTTGAACCATATCTTGCCTTTGGAGGGATGGATTTTTCAATAATCGCATTAAGCTCTCCTGTGCTTCTTATTTCCTTCTCATTGCGGGATTTTATTATATTACTTGCAATCCTCGCACTATAATTCTCTTCTCCATATTGATAAAAAATATTCCTAAGCTTTTCTTCGCTGTAAAAATTTATTACTTCAAAAGCAGATAAATCGCTTTCTTTATCCATTCTCATATCAAGAAGCTCGTCTCTCATGTAACTGAAGCCTCTTTTAGATTTTTCTATCTGCATGGAAGACATACCTAGGTCAAGGAAAAAAGCATCTATTTTTTTTATGCCTGCTTTTTTAATGAATGTTAAAATATCTGCAAAATTCCCTTTAAAAAAATAGGCATTGTTCTTCCCCTCAAATATTTTGGCGGCGGTGCTGACAGCCTGGCTGTCATGATCTATTGCTATAATTTTGCCTGTGGGGGCAATGGCTTTAAATATTGCTACTGTATGGCCCGCACCGCCAAGAGTTCCGTCAAATACTACTTTCCCCGGCTTCAAATCCAAATAAAATAAACTCTCTTTTAAAAGAACAGGTATGTGTATTTGCTCTAACTTCATTTATAATAATTGGCTTATCGCTTAACCAATTTTAAAACCCAAGGCTTTCAAAAGCCTTTTCATTACCGGAAAATTCTTTTTCTGCAGAATCAGCATAATTCTCCCACATTTCTTTAGACCATATCTCAGCTCTTGTTGATACTCCTACCAATACAACATCTTTTTTGATATTTGCATAATCAGCAAGAGTTTTATCTATCTTTATTCGCCCCTGGGAATCTAAAACTTCTTCATGGGCTGACTTAAAAAACCATCTTGAAAATTTTTGTATATTAATATTTGTAACAGGGCCTGTTGTGATCTTTTTTGCAAGTTCTTCCCAATTTTCAATGGAAAATAGAAAAAGGCATTTCTCGTCAAAGCCTTTTGATATGACAGCAATTCCTTTATTAAGTTCTTCTCTGAATTTTGCAGGAATGAATAACCTTTGTTTGCTGTCTAAATTTCTCTGGTATTCGCCTAGAAACATATTCCCACTTATTTTATTAAACTGATAATAATATTTCTTTTTATGGGATTTATATGATTATATTCCCCACTTTTCCCCACATCACACCATAAAGATATACCAATAAAATACTATTGTCAAGATTATTTTTGATTTTATAAAAAAATGTATTAAAAAATTAATTAATACAAGAAGTTATTTAATTAGTTTAATTTAATGTATGAAGTAAAAGAAAATTTTACTCATCAATTATAATGTCATCGACTTTAAGCTCACCGTCTCTGGTTCTTGTCAATTCTTCTATTTTCTTTTCTGCTTCATTAAGTTTGTTGACACAGAATTCTGAAAGCTTTACGCCTTCTTCAAATTTATCCATTGCATCTTCAAGTGTAATTCCTTCTTTTTCAAGCTCATTTGCTATATCTTCGAGTCTTTGCATAGCTTCTTCAAAACTTACATTTTTATTTTCCATTTTATCCCCAAGTTTTTTTAAATATTCAATAATTATTTTTTTTTATTACTTCAGAATATATTTTTCCGTTCTGGACAGCCGTTTCTATCAAATCACCTTTACTTACCATTTCAATATTACTTATAAGCTTGGCGCCTTCAACAAGCTTTGTAATAGAATATCCTTTTGCCAATATTGTAGCAGGATTTGAACTTTTTAACCTTTCCAGGATGATTCCTGCCTCGCTTCTTTTTTTGTTTAAAATGATTTTAAATTTCTCACCTATAATGGATGACAGCCTTTTTTCACTACTAATATCCATTATAATTTTTCTTTTTAAGATAAGAGGGTTTATTCTTGATTTCAAAATGTCATAAGATTTTTTATTTTTACTTATAATAAATCCAATATTATTTTTTAGCTCTTCGCTGCTGCTATAATAGTACTGCCAGAAATTATTGATAATTATCCTCGGCCATTTGAGAATGCTTTTTGTAAAAATTAGAAAAATTTCACGTTTCAGCGAAATGATCTTCTTCTTTAACAGATTATTAAATTTAATATTTATTGACTTTATATCCTGGAGTGCTTCATTCTTATCTAATATGACTATTTCAGCTGCATGAGTAGGCGTAGCAGCTCTTATGTCTGCAACAAAATCACAAATAGTAAAATCCGTCTGATGCCCTACCCCTGATATTATGGGAATATTACATACAAAAATCCTGTTTGCAAGTTCTTCATCATTAAAACAAGACAGATCTTCAAAAGAACCTCCGCCTCTGGCAATTATTATTACATCTGTACCATACTCTTCCAAATCGTCTATTGCCGAACATATTTTTTCTGCCGCATCTTTTCCCTGAACAGGAGTATTTCTTAAAATTAAGTTATAATTTTTAAATCTTTTATTCAGTATCTTAATAATATCTTTTATGACAGCGCCGTTTTTGGAGGTGATAAGCCCTATCTTTTGAGGCAAAACAGGAATTTTCTTTTTATGGGAATCATCAAAAAGACCTTTGCTTTCTAGTTTCTTTTTCATCTGCTCAAAAGCCAGAAGAAGGCTGCCTGCCCTTACCGGAACTATATTTCTCGCAATTATCTGATATTCGCTTCTTTTATCATAAATACTGACATATCCGTTAACATATACATGAGCACCGTCTTTAAGCTGAGATTCTTCTGTAATATTTAAAGTAAAAAATCCTGACGACTTAATGCTATTCTCAAAAAAAGCGACCTTTAGAACCGAATTGTCATCTTTTAAAGTAAAGTACATATGTCTTTTATTGGGAAACGCAAAATTACTGATCTCACCTTCTATCCATACATCAAAATATGAAGATTCAAGATTTTGTTTTATCTCAAGATTTATTTCACTGACTTTATAGATTTTTTGTTGTTCTGAAAAAAAAGGATGTATCATGAGCCAAGGTCCCAAAAAACAAGCATTATCTGTGTGCTGTCTATTGATAATGATTTTATGAGAACATTTAAAAATCTGTCTTTATCCTGGCTGATGAAGGAATATTTAGAGAAATTAAAATCATTATTATTTCCAGAAGATATTTCTTTGCCATCATCTAAAAAATTTTCTTCCAATTTTTTATCAGCTGTCTCAAAAATTTCAGTCCTGCTCCAGACAGATTGTACTTTTTTATTTTTATAAAACTGATCGATTTTTTCAAAAGAATCCTTTGCAGTAAATACCATGTAAAATAAAGTTCCATTATCCTCGATAAGACCGGCATCGATCACTTCTGAATGAAAATATTGAAAATTATTATATACTTCAATAAAATCTTCATCCTCGAGCATTTTTTCATATTGCTCCTGTCTGCTAAGGGCATCGTTGCCAGCAACATCCAATTCGCTTTCAACGTTATTTTCATTAATCCTTACACTTGTCTCAGTAATGATATCTCTTGCCTGCCCCGGGGAAATATTAATTAAAACAACAGTCAGGATACCTGCAATTATTATTATCACAAGTATTATAAGAAGGATCTTTGTGGTTTTTGCCATTTTTCACCAAATTGCTAAATAAATCTACAAATTAGTTCTAAGGATTATTTTAATAATAACATACAGACAAAAAAGAATCTCAAGAATTGCCATTATGGCGTTTATTATATTTTCAAAAGGTTCTGTTTTTTCTTTGAGATAATCAAAAGGTTTATGAATGAACTTTTTTATTCTTGGGAAAAATTTTATTAGAGAATAAATGTTAAAACCTGCAAGAATAGATGCTCCGGCAATTATAATATTATCATTTAAAACGTATACTGCAAAAAAATAATATCCAAGCTCAATAAGAGAAAGTATGATAATAATTATTATTGGCAGGGTAAAAGCTACAGGAATTCCTTTTTTTTCCTCATTAACTTCGTTTTTAATCTCTTCCATCATTTTTGTATTATTTGAAGTTATTTCTTTATTCCCCGATTTAAAAATTGCCCTTAAACTGAAAATATGAAATAAAAATAAAATGAAAGAAAATATCAATAAAGCTGACATATAAATACTTCTGATAAAATTGACAAATAAATGCCCTTATTATAAATTTATTTCTTTTCTGAACCTGTCTTGCTTTCGGGATTCTTTGAAGGATTTTCAGTTTTTTTATCTTCTTTTTTGCCTTCAGCTTTTTTATTTTCTATAGAACTGGGTGAAGCAGCTTTCGAGCTTTTCGAATTATAGTCAGTTGAATAAAACCCAGAACCCTTAAAGACAATACCGACTGGTGAAAAAATTCTCAGGGCTTCGCTTCCGCAATCAAGACATAGGACTTTGCCATTATTTCCCGGCTTCTCGAACCTGTCAAAAATTTTTTCACAATTGCTGCATTTATAACTATAAATCGGCATTTTATCCTCCCGAAACAAATTTAGTACTCAAAAGTCAGAATTTTAAACTTTACTTTCAAATATAATAATTTAAAATGTTTTTATTTAATTAATCAAAAAAATATCAAACTATATTATAAAAATTTTTGCAATATTAAAAAGTATTTATTTTCTTTATGAATATAAAAATAATAATAATCTTAGTAATTATTACATTAATAATTTCTTCTGTCATTATTTATGCCATTAAGAAAGATACAGGAATAGATTCATTTTTCGTAATTGACAGATCCATCGATAGCAATCTTCCCCTGGCAATGGATAAAACTCCTATTCTCAAGATGACATATGATACAGATATATGGGTGATCTTGAAATTAAAAAATCCTGGAAAAGGTGAAAATTATAAACTAGTGGTTTATTATAACGGTGAGTCTGATAATGAAATACTTCAGACAAATAAAATCTTCATCAAAGAAGGCGTTTCCCAGATAATAGAAGTCTCTATTTTAAAAAAGGGAAATCAGTATCAAAAAGGTATATATTTCGTAAAGCTCTATCACAATGAGCTGCTTGAAAAAGAAATTGAATTTGAAATAATATAAAATTAATACTTTATGCTTGAAAATTCCTTTTTTACTCTTTCAAACATTAGGTCCGTCGCTTCTGCAAGAGTATGGTCAAGATTATTGTTATCAAGTATTTTAATATTATTTTTAACTGCAAGTTCCTGGATATATGTTTGAATCAACCTTATATTTTTTAAATGCGTGAGATATTTCTGCATAGGCCTTGATCCCTGAGTCTCAAATGTTCTTTTCACAAAATGTTCTCTATGCAGCGCTTCATCTTCAACGATTATAACGAAATGTTCGATTAAGGCTTTGTTTTCGATATCTTTAATATTAATATACCCTGGCACAACATGAGCTCCTTCGATAATGGTATCTATTTTCTCTTCAACGCTTCTTTTTATTATCGCTTCTATGCCTACAGTAACAGCCATTACCTGCTCCCTGAAGCCCAGTATTACCGGATTTACTCCTGTAGGAGGAAGTGCAAGATACTTATAGGCATTATACGATGATCCTTGCAGAGGCTTGATTAATTTATCAGAAACCGAAGTTCTCATAATTTCCCTGATAGCATCTGTAGAAACAACTCTCGATATATTGAGCCTGTTTGACATAATGGTAGAAATAGTTGATTTTCCTGCACCTGTTGAACCGCCGATAAGTATTATTATCGGTCGCCTAAGCTTCCCTACAGATTGCCATAAAAGATATTTCTCTGCATATTCGAGATTTACTTCATCTTTAATAAATCTGAAAACCAGGCCTCTAAGCTCTTCAAGAGAAATAGACAATAATTTATTTTTGACTAGATAGCCCTGGACATCAAAAGCAATACGGTGAGAAGTCAGCATATCTAATCCAGTAACTATTATCGAATTCGCCAATATGCCTTTTGAAAATGGAAGGCCACCTTTTTTTTTATCAGATATTACTATCATTTCTTTTTTATTTTCTTCTTTATCCATTTAACTAAAATATATTAGATTGTAAAAATTTAAGAATTCTAAAAAGAATCAAATATTTATCTTCCCGAATAAATCAGCCAGATATCCAGTAAATTTTTTATTGCCACCCCTGAATGAGGGGACATTATTCATGTATACAACTTCTTTTTTATGGTTAATAGCATAATCGGTTATTACATCTACAGCTGCAGCTTTTAATTCAGAAAGAAAAACATCAAAATCATTGAAATTTTCAATTTCATTTTGAAGTTTCGGCCTGTCAGAAAGATTAAAAGTCATCCCTATTATCCTGCATTTATATTTTTTTTCTAAATAATTCTTTATTTTATCCTGCATTATGCTCCTGGCAGTCATACCTACCGCTACCCTCTTTCCCGACAGTTCACCAAGAGGATAAGGACGGAAAATAGAGAGAAATATCGAAGCATGTGGGTTGATTTCTTTTATATTGTTTAATAATATTTCAATGTTTTTAAAATCTGCAATAGGTTTCTCGCACATTGTAAGGATAATAGTCTGCGATATCATAATCCTGTATATCCCAAGATAGCCAACAATCTCATTCCATTCCTGGTTAGCACCTACCACGCATATGCAGGTATCGGTATCAACATCAGGAAGCGAGGCTCCGCTGCCTTCCATTATTATCAGATCCGGCTCTAATGAAGCTGCCAGTTTCGCACCGTCAGATACATTTGATAAATAAACTTTACCTCCGAAACCGCCGCCGCACCTTCTGCACCCTACTGTAGTAACTTTACTCATTAATGCATCTTCAATATAATCCGAGCTTGCATGCAAACCTTTTTTATTTAAAGATAGCAAAAACTGAGGAGTTATTTCCATTTCACTTCCTTTTAGCAGCTGGGGTTTTTGCGGACCTCCCCTGCCCATTGCGACAACTATTACGCCTAAACCTTTTTTCTTGTATGCCTGAGCAATAAAAGCACTTATTGCTGTTTTCCCTATTCTTTTTCCGGTACCAATAACTGATATGGAAGGAATTTCCAGTTTAATATGTCCTGAAGGGTTTTCAAAGAAGAAATCTGTCCCCATATAGCTGACTTTTTTATAAAAACAAAAAGAAGCAATTTTCATTCTTATGTCATGATTTACAACCGGTTGATCGCTTAAGTCAAAAACAATATCAGGTTTGAACTTATCAAGCGCAGAAGTAAAATCTTTTACAATATTCTTTATTACAAAAACTTCGTAATCAAAAAAATCTGAAAACTTACCAGACGATATTTTTTCAGTCCCTCCCAGAAAAATAATACCTGCAAGTTCGCCATTGAATTCTTTCTTCAGTTTTTTTAATGCATCATTTGTAACCTGAGGATAATGTTCTCCATCAACAAGGGCAACCATTCTTTTATATCTATTATAATTTTGCTTCTTTAGTAAATTTAGCATTAAGTCTTTCCTTAACAGTAGATCTTTTTATTCCTTCAATTTTTTCAATTTTGTCAAAAGGAAATCTTCTAAAAATATCTATCTTATCATCATAAATATACATTATATTATAATTCGGCTCTATCTTGCCCCTGAGCCTTAGGCAGGAAACTGTCCCCGTGGTTATCATAAGGAGGTCTTCTATTCTCCATATATAAGGAACGTGTTTATGGCCGCATAAAACAAGGTCTACTTTTGAATCTACCAGGACTTCCAGCACATCTCCTGCATCATTTACTATATTTCTTTCCCTGCCTGTGCTGGGGACAGGAAGGAGATGATGGTGCATGGTAAATATTTTAAAAACATTATCATCAATATTGGCAAATTCATTTTTTATCCATTTATAGTATTCTCTTCCTATCTGGCCATTATCCAGATCAGGTTCAGTTGAGTCAGCGGCAACTATTTTAACTTTTTCATTATTGTGAGTAATATAACGTTCACCATAAATGTCCTCAAAATGTATATAGCCTACATTTCTTGAATCATGATTACCGGGCTGAACAATTAAATTACTACACTTAATAGGAGCCAGATAATTTTTAACAGTATCATATTCTCTCCTGAAACCATTTGCGGTCAGATCACCGGTTATTATAACAATATCAGGATTTAGCTCATTAATCTCGTCAATAGCTCTTGTTAATAGACTGGGAACGAAATGAACCTCACCGACATGAATATCTGAAATCTGGACTATAATGACAGGTTTTTTATTATCATCCATTGCTTCCCCTTTTGTCTTGCTTGCTCTTTATGTCAAATTTTAATTGGTTTTAATTTATTTACAACATCCAAATAAGTTTTTTCACCTCTAAGGATTTTACAGCACGATCTGAAAATATTTTCATTCCTCTTTATCAGTTTATAGTAAAAATACTGAGATGAAAAAAATATTTTTGAAATTATCAGAGAATACTCTATATTCTGCATGATTTCATTTCTTATTTTCTCATTATAATCCACAAATTCAAAAGAAGAATTCTTTAAAGCTTTGCATATGCTTGAGAAAGCCAGGTGGGAGCTTAGGATTGCATTATGTAGTCCCTCACCTGTAAAACCGTCACCCAGGCCTGCTGCATCTCCTGTTGCAAGCACTCTGCGAGAGGAAATGAAATTTTTCTTATCTCTTAAAGGAATAAAATGCGCATAAGATTGAAATTTTTCTTTAGGATTGATTGATAATAACTCCGTATTTTTGATATACATGCTTAGATATTTTTTTATCTCCTTAGATTTTGCTGATAAACCGCCCATTCCTGCTGAAATTTTTTTATTTTTAGGAAAAAGCCATAAATAACCGTATTTCACACCGCCAAAATCCAAAACGATACAATTTCTTTCAAATAAAGCGATATTTTCCCCCTGTTCCTTTTTACCCTGCCCGTTAATATCCCTTTTATTGAAATAACCTGATACCGGTATTTCTAATTCATAACCTATTATTTTTCTTATTTTTCGATAATCATTGAACTTCTTTATGGTGAAACCACTGGCTCCATCAGAACCTGTAAATATTTTTCCGTAATATTTTCCTTTATCAGTAAAAACAGTTACTTCATTATTATCGACAGAGATATCTTTTACTTTCTCACCAGTTCTTATAGTGCAACCCGCTCCAATTGCTTTTTCTACCAGATAAGAATCAAAGCTTTCTCTGTCCAATGTATACATCAAGGGCTCGTCGTATTCACCTAAAAATCCATCTTTGGTTCTTCTTTGAAAATGGATTTTTCTTATTTCATTATGTATCTGGGAATCGATATTGAATGGAATAAGTTCAGCAGCCTTAACCTGGATTCCGCCAGCGCAGACTTTATATCTTGGAAATTCTTCTTTATCAATAATTAGGACCGAGTACCCATTGCTGGAAAGCAGATACCCTAAAATACTTCCAGACGGCCCTGAACCGCTAATAACTACATCAAATAGCTCTTTCATAAGACCTCAAATAGTTATTAGGCACAATAAAAACATTGTGCCTAATAACCCTAATATAAAAATTAACTATTTTTTAAAACCACACTTTTATGTATAAGCTTTTTCATCTTCCTTTGAGAAAAGGTGAATTTTTTCAAGATCTACATGAAGGGAGAAATTTTCTCCGTCTTTTACCTGGCTTCTGGGATTTACCCTTGCAGTCATAAGAGTCCCCCCTATGCCTATATAGGCATAGATTTCAGCACCCATCGGCTCAGTTACTTCCACCATCGCAGTTATGGTATTAGATGGTTTTGAATCAGGTTCAAATGCAACATCTTCAAGGTCCTCAGGCCTTATCCCAAGTACCACATCTTTTCCAACAAGATTATGCTCTTTTATGGCTTTTCTTACATTATCAAATGTCTCAAGCTCAAAGTCTTTGTGCTTAAGCGTCATATTGTCTGTTACGGTAACATCAAGGAAGTTCATTGCAGGACTTCCTATAAAACCGGCAACAAACATATTATCAGGATAATCATATACGTCCTGGGGCTTTCCTATCTGCTGTACTATGCCATCCTTCATGATTATTATCCTGTCAGCCATTGTCATGGCTTCAGTCTGGTCATGGGTTACGTATATGATGGTTGCATTAAGTCTTTTGTGAAGCTTTGCAATCTCGGTTCTCATCTGGACCCTTAGTTTGGCATCTAAGTTAGACAGTGGCTCATCCATAAGAAATACTTTGGGATTTCTTACTATTGCTCTTCCAAGAGCGACTCTCTGTCTCTGTCCTCCTGATAACTGTTTTGGCTTTCTTTTTAAAAGCTCCTCTATTGCAAGTATCTTTGCAGCTTCACTTACTCTTTTTTCTATTTCAGCTTTCGGGGTTTTTCTAAGCTTTAGTCCGAAAGCCATATTGTCATATACATTCATATGGGGGTAAAGAGCATAGTTCTGAAAAACCATGGCGATATCCCTGTCTTTTGGCGGGACATCGTTGACTTTCCTGTCTCCGATGTATATCTCGCCTTCTGTTATCTCCTCCAGCCCGGCGACCATTCTCAGTGTGGTCGTCTTGCCGCAGCCCGAGGGTCCGACAAGGACGACGAATTCCTCATCGTCAATCACCGCATTCATTTTGTTTACCGCCACTACATCATCAAACTTTTTAATCAGGTCTTTCAAAACAACCTTTGCCATCAGATTTCCTTTCATTTTTTGATATTAATCAAATAAACATTATATTAAATTTAAATGATTTTTACCAAAAAAAGAGTG
>JAQVJB010000007.1:25426-30686 GCA_028695395.1 Actinomycetota bacterium
GGCCTGTCTGTAACTTCCATAACTTTCTTTACTGCTTTCGGAAGTAAATCTACTTCATCCACTCCGACAGCTCCTACATTGACATCTATTATATGAGCTCCCGCATTAGTCTGTTCTACTGCGTCTTTTTCCACTATATCCAGCTTTCCAAGCTTCAGTTCTTCAGCAAGAGATTTTCTGCCGGTAGGATTTATTCTTTCCGCAATAAAAACAGTCGGCAGTCCCTGTCCGAATCTTACTTCACAATTTCTACCAGTTATTATAGTTTCCAAAAAAATTCCTCCTTTCTGTTAAATAATCTAAAAAATTGAAAATCACTTTTTATTAATATGTTTTTCATATATGCATAAAAAAGTCTTTATAAATTTCTCATTTATTTCTGGGAGCGAGACGGTAACTCTTATATATTCCGGGAAACCCAAGAATCCTCCATCCCGGACTATAAATCCTTTCTGTAGGAGTTCTTCCACCACTTTGCCGGTACCGGCACCAGTTTTCAAGAGAATAAAATTTGCATATGATTTTATAAATTCTATATTGTTATCATTTAAAAAATTAAATAATTTTTCTCTCTCGCTTATTATTATGTCTATGCTTTTATTTATGTAATCTTCATCATCGAGAGATGCAATTGCAGCTTTCTGGGCAAGAAGATTGACAACAAAAGGCTGAACAATTTTTTCTATGCTCTTGATTATTCTCTCATCTGCAGCAGCGTATCCTATTCTCAAACCGGCAAGACCGTATATTTTGGAGAAAGTACGCATTACCATTAAATTTTTAAAAGAATCAATCAGCTCATAAGAATTAAATCTGTCTTCTCTTTTTATGAATTCAATATATGCTTCATCAAGCACTACAAGTATATCGGAACTTATTTTCTCAAGAATAAACCTTAACTCCTTTTCATTAATAATAGTACCTGTAGGATTATGAGGGCTTGTAAGAAAGATGATTGCCGTATCCGCATTCACAGCTGATGCAATGCTTCTAACATCCTGTCTGAAATCTTTTAAAGGAATTTTGATTATACTGGCATTATTTTTTAAAGCAGATTTCTCATAAGTCAAAAAAGTCGGATCTGGTATTACAATATTTTTCCCTTTTTCCAGGATAGCGTCACAAAACATCTCTATTATCTGGTCAGTGCCATTCCCGATAATAAATCGTTCTTTTTTTATTCCTGTTTTTTCCTCAAGTTTTCCTCTTAAATCCCTGTTATAACTATCTGGATAATAATTTATCTCGGAAAGCACGGATTTGAGTGCTTCATATACCCTGGGAGACGGACCGAATATATTTTCATTGGAGGCCATCTTATAAACCGTTTCCAGTTTATACTTTTTCTTTATCTCATCTATTGTTTTACCGGGAATATACTCAGGCAGTTCAGATATCCATGGTTTTATTTTTATGAAAGACATTATTTCTCCGGGATTCTTATCTTAACTGAATTTCTGTGAGCCAGAAGGTTTTCAGCATAAGCAAAATCTTCAATTAAAGTATGTTCATTTTCAAGTGCATTGTAGTCATAATAAGTAACAGCGCTTTTTTTAAAAAAGTCATATACGCCAAGCGGCGATGAAAAAACTGCAGTTCCATTTGTCGGGATAACATGGTTTGTCCCTCCGATATAATCTCCTACTGCAACAGGGGTATAGGAACCTAAGAATATTGAACCTCCATTTTTAACATATTGAAGAGTGCTGAAAGGTTCAGACGTCATTATTTCAAGATGTTCAGGAGCAATAATATCAGAAACACCGCATGCTATTTTAATATCAGGACAAACAATTATTTTACAATTATCTTTTACGCATTTCATAACCAGTTCGCTATTAAACCTTTCGTTATGCTCAGCCCTGATAGAGTCTATCTGCAGGAAAATATTTCTGATTGTCTTTGCTGCCAGCTCATTATTGTCAGTTATGAGTATGCTTTTAGCATTAGGATCATGCTCTGCCTGTGATAATAAATCGCTTGCTATAAATTCAGGACTGGCAGTGCTGTCAGCAATAATCGCTACTTCGCTTGGTCCAGCCAGACTATCTATGCCCACTTTTCCAAAAACTATCTTTTTGGCAGCAGTTACATAAATATTGCCCGGCCCAAATATCTTTGATACCTTTTTAACTATTCTGCCGCCGTAAGCCATCAGTGCAATTGCCTGTGCTCCGCTTAATTTATAAATTTCCTTGATGCCTAGGTATTTAAATATATACAGTAGAAGATTATCTATTTTTCCTCCATCTCTTGAAGGGGTGCATACCGCTATCTCTTTTACCCCTGCGACTTTTGCAGGAACCACTGTCATTAAGACGGAAGATGGGTATACGTAAAGCCCCCCGGGCACATATACGCAGATTCTTTCAATTGGCGAAGTAATCTGCCCAAGTTTTTTCCCTGCATCAGGTTCAAAATACCAAGTTCCGGATTCATGCTTAAGCTGCTCTTCGTGAAATTTTAAAATATTGCTGTAACTTTTATTGATAGCTTTTACAAGCTCGGGTTTATTTTCTTTTATGTATTTGTATCCTTTGTCGATTTCCTGGGGCTCGACAATAGCATCTTCTATGCTTTTAAAAGAAGCATCATCAAACTTATTAGTATATTTTAATGCAGCTTCTTCGCCATTTTTAATTACATCATTGATAATTTTATTTGCAGTCTCCATAACTTCTGAAGGTATTTCAAAATGGCTTTTAAATAGATCATGGGCTTGTTTTAAATCGCTGATATTGATTATTTTTAAATTATTTCTTTCCATATCAAGATGCAAAAAAGAGATTTCTTTATTAAAATTTCATTTTGTAAATATATTAAAAATAAAGAAATAAAACAATAATTATTTTATTACTCATATTTTATTATAATAATAAAAGCATTATTTAAAAAATATAAATTGTTCCTGTTTTAAAAAATGGATATCAATTTTATAAATGAAAATAAAAAACCCAGATTACTTCTTCATGCCTGTTGTGCAGTTTGCACCAGCTACCCTTTTGAATATCTTTCAGATATTTTTGAAACTGATTTATTATTCTATAATCCGAATATTTATCCTGAAGATGAATACGAAAAGCGACAGCAGGATATAAAAAGATATTCCGAAATAAAAAAAATAAAGCTAATTATAGTTAATAATGATGAATCTTATTTTGAAGACAGAATAAAAGGTTTTGAAAGCGAACCTGAAGGAGGGAAAAGGTGCAGAATCTGCTTCAGCTTAAGACTTGAAAAAACTGCATACATGGCAAAAGAATTAAAATATGATTATTTTGCAACTACCCTTACTTTAAGCCCTCATAAAAATCATGAAATCATTAATTCTGTAGGTAATAAAATAGCAATGGAATATGGTATTGCTTATTATGAATCAAATTTTAAGAAAAAAGACGGCTTTAAGATTGCAAATAAAATCTCAAAAAAATTTGATTTTTACAGACAGAATTACTGCGGATGCAAGTACAGCATCAGCTAAATATCAATGAAATCTTTCATCACCTGAATAAAAAATAAATAATTCAAATAGTGCTTTATTTATTTTCAGTGCTTTCAGATTCTTCCTTTTTTTTGGATATAAATCTGTTTACCAGAATATTAAGTATAATGAATGCAGCGATAATAGTTAATCCGCTTATAATATATACTACTTTTACTGAACCTATAATCGAACTGTCTATCCTGTAATATTCTATAAATATCCTGTATAACGAATATATTATGAGGTAAAGATTGAAAATAACTCCGTTCGGTACTTTGTTTTCCTTCTTTTTAAAAACTGCATGCAAAACCATAAGCAATATAAATAGCAGCAGATTTGCTATGGATTCATATAAAAAAGTCGGGTGAAAATAGTCGAAACTTTCATATCCGCTTAATCTGTTTTCCGGAGATATAAATATGCCTATCCTTGAACCTGTCGGTTTGCCATATGCTTCCTGGTTAAAAAAATTGCCCCATCTTCCGATAGCCTGCGCCAATGCTAAAGAAGGTACTATGCAGTCTGCAAATCCCCAGAAATCTATTTTTCTAATCTTTGAAAATATTATAAGAGCGATGAATCCACCTATTACTACTCCCTGTATGGCAAGCCCTCCTTGCCTGAAGGCAAAAATGCTTGACAGGTTTTTTGAATAATAAGACCAGTTGACCACTACATGCAGCAATCTGGCACCCAACACGCCAGCTATTATTGCAAAAGGTGCAAAATTTATAATTTCATCTGCCTTGAATTTCCTATATTTGGCTGTAAGATAAGAAATAACTATTGCCAGTATAAGGCCAAGTGCTATTAAAATACCGTACCATCTTACTTCCAGACCAAACAACCTGAACGCAACAGGATCTATTACCAAAATAACCTCCTTGATTATCCAGAAATTAAATATTAAATTTAAAAAAACATTATCTTTTTATTTTTTTATTTTTTCAAACTTTTTATTATTAAAAATAACAATTACATAAGATTATTATAAAATGAATGAATCAATTAATGATGCTATGCTTTATTTCTGCTTAGAAGTCCTTTAAGTACTGAATCAAGTTCCTCCTTCGGAATCTGTCCGATCCATTTATCGAGAATCTTCCCATCAATATCTATAAAAAAAGTTGTAGGTATCGCACTTATGCCCCATTTGCCAGAGACGTTTGCAACCTGATTATCTATTACTATGGGGTAGTTGATATTATTATCAAAAACAAATTGCTTCAGCGCATTTAAATCATCATCAAGAGAAATACCAAGAAAGGCAATCCCCTGGTCTTTATACTTGTCATATAAATCAACAAAATCAGGGATTTCCGCTTTGCAGGGCGGACACCATGTCGCCCAGAAATTCAGTACAACTATTTTTTCTGAAAAATCCGATAATGATATTTTTTCTCCACTCAGGTTATTAAGGGTGAAATCATTTTCATAGTCTTTGGTTTCATTGGCATCAGCATCTTCTTCTTGCCGGGTAGTTGAAGCCTGGACTGTCGTAGTGGTTTCATCAACAGTATCACTTGAACTAGCTGAATCTTTCTGATTTTCTTCTGAAATCACAGTCGTTTGGATGCTTTCAGAATCAGAGGTATTTCCCGATACGGGAAGCAGCGTGGAACAGCATCCGCTGGCAATTATCAAGATTATTATGACAATAGCAGAAATCATTATAGCAATATAGTATTTTGCAGTATTTTTTTTAATCAATTTATTTTCCTCCGATATAAAAAAAATTATTTTCTTAGAATTATATTTTTACATTCTTTCCATATT
>JAQVJB010000008.1:0-11908 GCA_028695395.1 Actinomycetota bacterium
GTTTTCTTTTCACTTAGGATGCCGGATATCTCTGTTTTCTTCTGCTCAGCTTGCGTTACCAGTTTTTCAAGATTACTTTTTTGTTCATTCTGTGTTTTCTGCAGTTCCATAATACTTTGCTGAACACTTAAAGTTGCATTTTTCTTATCTTTTATTTCCTCTATTATTACTGCATCCTGGTCAGCAAGCAGATTCATTAATTTCAGTTTGGATAAAAGTTCAGTAAAGCTTTGTGCTTTAAAAATAACATCAAGTATATTGGTATTTCCATTTTTATATATTGCAGAAACTCTATTATTTAGTATTGCAGATTTTGCGTCAAGTTCTTTGCTGATTTCTATAAGTTCATTTTCTTTGACTGCAAGATCGACTGTAGTTTTATCTATATTGCTCTTGACATCTGCAAGGCTTGAATTTAAATCATTAAGTTGATCAAGGCTAGAAACTAGCTGGTCTTCGACTTTGTTTACCTGGCCAAGATATTCCTGTTCTTTTTTCTTGGCATCTTCTATTTTCTTCTTTGTCTCTTCCTTTTCCTTTTTTATCTGCTCAAGCTGATCTTCAAGGGAGCCTGCAGACAAAGAAGAAACAGGTATTATCGAAAAGATAATAAAAATACATATAAAAATTGAAATTGCTACGATTAAATTGCTTCTTTTTTTCATAATCATGAACTATATTATACCTTCAAATATCTCCTTAATGCAAACCCGCTGCTAAGAAGGCCTATGAGGATTCCAAGCAGTATAATTGCAAGATAAATAAATATAATTACATTATTTGTGCCCAGTAGCGCAAGATTTTTTATTCTCATTGTTTCAACAAGTGCAGTTTCACCTTTTATAAGAAGAAATCTGTTCAGGAAATAAAGAAGCAGAACCGCAATGCTGCCGCCTACAAAGCCTTCAAATGACCCCTCAAAAAGGAAGGGCGCTCTTACATACCAGTTTGTCGCACCGACAAGTTTCATTACCTCTATTTCTTTTCTTCTTGCATATATTGAGAGCCTGATTGTATTAAAAATTAAAACCATTGTCGCTAAGACGAGAATAATTATTATAAGCAAGGCAATAGTTCCGGTAACTGCAGTAATAGAGAATAATTTTTTAACATAATTTCTACCATATATAACTTCGTCTACGCCTTCGATATTGCCTCCATCCTTATCAACGAACCTTAAAGCTACCTGTTCGATTTTCTGTGGATCTTTTAACCTTATTTCAAAGGATGCCGGCAAAGGATTACCCTGTATTTCTTTTAGGATATCACTGCCTTCATTTTGTGTCTTGAACCTCTCAAGCGCCTGATCCTTTGAAATAAAAATCACTTCCTCGACTTCCGGCCAGTCTTTTATCTCATCCTCTATATATACTTTTAAATCATCTGATATATTATCTTTTAGATAAACAGCTATTTCTACCTGGCTCTCAATGGAACTTAAAACACTTTGTATATCAAAAACAATTATCGAAAAAACTCCAACTATGAATAAAGTAATTGCAACTGTGGTAATAGCAGTAAATCCCATTAGAAAATTTCTTCTCAGGCTGGAAAAAGTTTCCCCAAAAATATGTTTAGGTCTGAATACCAGGCTCAAGATCCGTACACCCCTCTTCTCTGATCCCTTATGATTATTCCGTCTTCAAGTTCAACGACTCTTCTTCTCATTGCATTTACGATTGATTTTTCATGTGTTGCCATTACTACTGTTGTACCTATCAGGTTTATTCTGGAAAGCAATTTCATTATTCCATCCGAGGTTGCAGGGTCGAGGTTTCCTGTAGGTTCATCAGCCAGCAATATAGGCGGCCTGTTTACAAATGCCCTTGCGATACATACCCTCTGCTGTTCTCCACCTGAAAGCTGATGTGGAAGAGAATCCATTTTATTGAAAAGCCCTACAAGTTTTAATACCTGCGGGACCTGGGCTTTGATTATATAATTCGGTTTGCCGATTACTTCCAGGGCAAATGCGATATTTTCAAACACGGTTCTATCGGAAAGAAGTTTATAATCCTGAAAAATACATCCGATATTCCTTCTGAGCTGCGGTATCCTGTTATTTTTCAAATTGCATATATTTCTCCCTGCAATAAATATTGTTCCGTTTGTTGAAGAGATTTCTTTTATAAGAAGTTTTATAAATGTTGATTTGCCGGAACCGCTGGGGCCTACCATAAAAACAAATTCACCTTTTTTTATAACAAGGTTTATATCTTTGAGGGCAACGGAATCATTATCATATATTTTGCTTACATTTCTAAATTCAATCATATTCATAGTTAAGAACCTTGCTGGGCAAACTTTAAAAATAAAAGTCCAAAAATTCTAAAAAGGATATTAACATAATGGCATTATATAGTCCATAAATTTAGCTTTGTTTTATATTATTTTCAAGGTAAGATTTAATAAATATGTCTATATCTCCATCAAGAACTGAGTTTACATCACCGACTTCTGTATTAGTTCTGTGGTCTTTAATCATCTGATATGGCTGGAGGACATAACTTCTTATCTGGCTTCCCCAACCGATATCTTTTTTTTCTCCTCTTATTCCTTCTATTTCGTCCATCTTCTTTTTTATTTCAATTTCATAAAGTTTTGACCTGAGTATTTTCATCGCTGTTTCCTTATTCATCAGCTGAGATCTTTCGTTCTGGCAGGAAACTATTATTCCTGTCGGAATATGGGTTATTCTTACAGCAGAATCTGTAACATTGACATGCTGTCCGCCGGCTCCAGTTGAGCGATAGGTATCTATTTTTAAATCTTCCTTGTTTATATCAAGCTCTATATTATCTTCTATAAGCGGAATTACATCAACTGCAGCAAAAGATGTGTGTCTTCTCTTTGAAGAATCAAAAGGACTTATCCGTACCAATCTGTGCACTCCCTTTTCTGACTTTAAAAGACCGTAAGCATTATTTCCGGAAACAGTGAAAGTAACACTTTTTATTCCAGCTTCTTCACCGGGAAGATAATCGGTGATTTTATAGCTGAGTTTCTTTTTTTCAATCCATCTTGTGTACATCCTGAGAAGCATTTCCACCCAGTCATGAGATTCTGTACCTCCGGCTCCAGGATGAATATTTACTACTGCAGGATTATTGTCATAAGGTCCGCTTAGGAGTAATTTTTCCTCAGTAAGGCTTATAAGTCGTTTAATTTCTGAAATATTCTGTTCAAGCTCATCTTTAATAGCGGCATCATTTTCTATAATTAATATGTCTGCTGCCGCTTTAGCTTCTTCAAGCTTTTCATGCATATTTTTATCAAGTCCAATATCATCTTTGAGATTATTTATTTCCTGCATGGTATTTTGAGCTTTCTCATAATCGTCCCAGAAACCATCTTTAACAGCCGACAGATTTAATTTTTTTATCTGCTCTTTTTTGCTTTCTATTTCAAAGACAACCTCTCAGATATTCAATCTTGTCTTCAAGCTCTTTTAAAAGCTCTCCATATTGTACTTCTTCGTTTTGAATTTCATTCATATATCAACCTTCTAAAATTTGTTTAAATATTTGAGCCGCAGCATTTTTTATATTTTTTTCCGCTCCCGCAGGGACAAGGATCGTTTCTGCCGACTTTTCCTTCTGCCTTTATAGGTTCTTTCTTTGGGGGAGCACCGTCTCCCGGTCCGCTTGCTGTTACATTTCTGTACTGCTTATCGTGCTCTTTCTCCTGCTCCTGTCCGGAATATATTTTTGCATTATATAAAAGTCTTACAGTGTCGCTTTTAATTTCTTCTATCATATCCTTGAACAGGTGGAATGATTCATGCTTGTATTCCACCAGAGGATCGTGCTGTCCATATGATCTGAGTCCTATTCCTTCTTTAAGATAATCCATCTCAAGCAAGTGGTCCCGCCACCTGTTATCTATAACTGTAAGAATAACTATTTTCTTAAGCTGCTTCATTATGCCTGGTCCGAATTCTTCTTCTCTTGATTTTAAAAGAAGTGCAGCTTTTGCAAAAATATCCTCTTTTAATATATTTCTGTTTATCTTGCCTGAAGACAGGCTATCTTTTTCTATAATTCCTTCTGAAATATCTTTTCCGAATATATTTATTAACTGATTCTTGTATTCATCTATATCCCATTCCTCAAAATAAATATTCTGGTCAAGATGCTTATCAAAAATCTGGCTTATTATATCTTTTATCATTTCGTTTGAAGAATCATCGAGGTCCTGTTCAAGTAGCGCTTTTTTTCTTCTTTCATATATCACTTCTCTTTGTTTGTTCATTACATCATCATATTCAAGCACATGCTTTCTTGATTCAAAATTTCTTGATTCCACTTGTCTTTGAGCATTTTCAATCGAACGGTTTATTATAGGATGAGCTATAGGCATATCATCAGGGAAATTCATTCTTTCCATCAGGGAGCTTATTCGGTCAGAACCGAATAGTCTTAAAAGATCATCTTTGAGACTTAAATAAAACTGGCTTGAACCCGGGTCTCCCTGCCTTCCGCTTCTTCCCCTTAATTGATTGTCGATTCTCCTGGATTCATGCCTTTCAGTCCCCAGCACATGTAATCCCCCAAGATCAACTACTCCTTCACCAAGGACAATATCGGTTCCTCTTCCTGCCATATTCGTTGAAATAGTAACAGATTTCGGCTGACCTGCTTTTGCAATTATTTCAGCTTCTTTTTCATGATACCTGGCATTAAGTACTTCGTGAGGTATTCCCTCTCTTTTCAGCATCTCGCTTAACAATTCTGACTTTTCAATGGATATAGTACCTACAAGCACGGGCTGTCCATTTGCATATCTGTGTTTAATATCTTCAACAACTGCTTTAAATTTTGTTTCTTCGGCTTTATAGATTAAGTCAGGCATATCATTTCTTATCATCGGCATATTTGTCGGTATTACTACGGTTTCAAGCTTATATATATGCCTGAATTCCTCAGCTTCAGTAAGTGCTGTCCCGGTCATGCCGGCAAGCTTTTCATACATCCTGAAATAATTCTGTATAGTTACTGTTGCCAGTGTCTGGTTCTCTTCCTTTATCCTCACGTTTTCCTTAGCTTCAATCGCCTGATGCAAGCCTTCACTATAACGCCTGCCATCAAGAATACGTCCTGTAAACTCATCTACAATCAGTACTTCTCCATTTTTAATGATATAGTCGACATCTTTTTTAAATAAGTGATAAGCTTTAAGAGCCTGGTTTAAGGCATGGATATACAGATAATTGGAGGGGTCATATATATTTTCTATTCCTGTAATTTTCTCTACTTTCAGCACCCCTTCTTCAGTAATTGCCGCACTTTTTTGTTTTTCATCTATTTCAAAATCAATATCTTTTTCAAGTTTGGGGACTATCTTCGCCATTCTTTTATAAAGCTCTGTTGATTTGTAAGGAACCCCGGAAATAATCAAGGGAGTTCTTGCTTCATCTATCAATATACTGTCAACTTCATCGACTATGGCAAAATTATGTTCTTTCTGCACCATCATTTCTTTTGAAGTCACCATATTATCCCTTAGATAATCAAACCCGAACTCATTATTTGTGCCATAAACAACATCACATGAGTAAGCATTAATCTTATCCTTGCTGTCCTGGCTGTTTTGTAAAAGCCCTACGCTCATGCCAAGCATATTATAGACTTTACCCATCCACTCGCTATCTCTTTTGGCAAGATAATCATTGACTGTTACAATATGGCAGCTTTTGCCTGTAAAAGAATTAAGATATGCAGGAAGAGTTGCGACAAGGGTTTTCCCTTCACCTGTCTTCATCTCAGCTATCTTTCCTTCAAAAAGAACTACACCTCCCAAAAGCTGGACGTCAAAATGCCTCATTCCAAGTGCTCTTTTTGCTGCCTCCCTTGCAACAGCAAAAGCTTCAGGCATAATATTTTCAAGAGATTCACCTTTTTCATATCTGGACTTAAACTGAACTTTTTTTTCTTTTATATCAGTATCCGAAAGTTTGCTTATCTCTTGCTCAAGCTCATTTATGCTGGATATGATTAAATCATATTTTTTAATTGCTTTTCCCTGACCAGCTTTAAGTAGATTTTGTAATTTAAACATAAAATTCACCAGATCATTTTAATAATTTATTTAAGATTGTGGTTCAATCAAACCATAATTTGTATCTTTTCTTTTATAAATAACAGACGTTTTCCCTGTTTCAGCGTTTATAAAGACAAAAAAATCATGTCCAAGAAGCTCCATCTGCAAAGAAGCTTCTTCAGGTGTCATTGGTTTTATTGCAAATTTCTTTACTTTTACTATTTCCCTTAAATCCTCATCGCCTGCAAATGATTGCTGAGCCAGGTTATTTTTAACTTCTGCGGGTTTTCTGCTTTTCTGTATCATTTTATTTTTATATCTTTTGACCTGCCTTTCAATCTTACCGCCTACTTTATCTATGGCTTCAAAGAAATCGGTTCCTGAATCAGCAGCTCTTATTACGGCTCTTGGAGTAAATATCGTTACCTCTGCTGTATTATTCAGGTTTATGCTTGGATTCTTTTCCATAGAAAGCTCTATCTCGGTTTTTACAGTCTTATCAAAAAATTTCTCAATCCTATTTTTAATTTTTTTCTCGGCATATTCCTTTAAATCATCGGTAAGGTTTACATTTCTGCTTTTGATTATAAATTCCATTTTGCCCTCCTTATCATGCTAAACGAACATTATATAATTAAAATAAAAAAAATCACTTATTTATTTAAAACTTTATTTTCATTTTATAAATTTACTCTTGCCAGAGTTATAGCAAATATTTTATCAGCCATTCCTCTCTTTAGAGCATATGCGACTTCATTAATAGTGCTGCCGGTTGTTATTACATCATCGATTAGCAAAATATTTTTCCTGTAATAAAGCAGGGGATCTCTGGTTTTAAAAACATTCTTCAGGTTAAATAATCTTTCATTTTGATCAAGTTTCTGCTGCTTTAAAGTTTTCCTTAATTTTATTATATTATCTGCAAAAGGTATCCCTGTTAATTCAGCAAGCCTGGCTGAAAGTATTTTCATGTGATTGCTTTCGCTATCTTCCTGATTCCCGAAGTTATTTTCCTGTCCATTAATAAAATCAGGGACTGTTTCAATATAATCGATATCCTGACCTGAAAAATGTTTATTAATCAATTCTTTTAAAAAACTGGCAAGTTCAGAAGAAATTGAATAAATCTTATTATATTTAAAGCTGATTATCGATTTTTTGATAAGTCCTTCATAAATTCCGAAACTTCTCAATCTGTAGAAGCTAAAATGCTTATCTTTACAGAAATTACAAAAAGTATTTGAAATATTGCTCTCAGCTGATAAAGAGCCGCAATAATTGCAGATATTCCCTTTTATCTTATTTATTTTTTTTACACAATCAGAACAAAGATAACCTGAGCATAATTCTCCACAATTCAAGCATGTCTGAGGAGAAAAAAAATTTTTGCATAAATTACTGATGAAATTATAAAAGTTCAATTTTTCTTTTTTTATAATACCTCTTTTTCTTTAACTATTCTTCATTTATTATCTTGTCTTTTTCAATTGTAACATTAGACATTATTTTCACGCTAGGGTGTATTACAATTCCGTCTTCAATAATGCTTTTTGAACCGATTACAGCCTTTTCAAGTACTGAAGCTCTATTTTTTATCTTTGTATCATATCCTATTATGGCTCCAATCAGGGATGAGTCTTTTCCAATATAACCGCTTCCCCATTTTATGCCTCTGTACATTACCGCCCTCTCATCTATTACGGTATTGTCTCCAATAATTATAGGTCCGTATAATTTGGCACCTTTCTTTATTACACAGTTGTTGCCGATAACAAGAGGAGGTATCATTACTACTTCTTCTTCTATTTTACAATTTTTCCCAAGCCATATCCCGTTATTTATCTGTATTCCCGGTATATTTACTTTTACTTTTCCTTCAAGAGCATCGAAATTACCCTGCTGGTATTCTTCGAAACTACCGACATCATTCCAGTAACGTGAATGTTTATACCCGTAATAAGGGATATCTTCTTTAAGTAATTTAGGGTATAAATCCCTTCCAAAATCATAAAAAGAAGAAGCAGGGATATGCTTGAATATTTCCGGTTCAAAAACATATATTCCACTGTTGGCAAGCTTGCTTTTTGCTTCGCCCATAAGCGGTTTCTCCTGAAATCCCATTATCCTGTTATCATTATCCAGAATCACTACCCCGTATTGAGAAGTATCTTCTACTTCTGTAAGAGCGATTGTGCAGATTCCGCCTTTTTCCTTATGGAATTCAAGAAGTTCTTTTAAATCTATATCTGTGAGAGCATCACCACTGAGGATGATAAATGTTTGACCTTCAAAAAAAGACTCTACTTTTTTAACGCCTCCAGCAGTCCCCAAAAGTTCAGATTCATAGGAATAAGTGATTTTTGTGTTCCATTTTGAACCATCACCGAAATAATCCTTTATTGCTTCAGGATACCAGTGCAGATTGCATACTATTTCATTGAAATTATGTTTTTTAAGCAGTTCTATTATATGTTCCATTACAGGCTTATTTACAATAGGAGCCATTGGTTTTGATATAAGATCCGTAAGGGGTCTTAACCTCGTGCCAAGACCTGCAGCCAGGACCATTGCTTTATTTTTTGAAGACATATAATTCTCCCCTCAGATTAATACTCATATAATATAATTTTACTTTAATTTTAAAAATAATCACAAAAAATCACTTAAAAAGCTCTTTTATATTATTCTTAAAGGGATTCTTTATGACTGATTTTTCAGTGATTATTGCTGATATATTGCTATTTGGGGTATAGTCAAAAGAAGGGTTTTTAACAGGCATATATTCAGGTATTATCTTTTTGCCCATTAACTCTCTTATTTCATTTCCGTCTCTTTCTTCAATAGGTATATCATCTCCAGAAGAAATATTTATATCTATTGTCGATAAGGGAGCGGCAATAAAAAAAGGAATTTTAAAATGCATTGCAAGAATCGAAACTCCTAATGTCCCTATCTTATTTGCTGAGTCCCCGTTTGCAGCAATCCTGTCTGCTCCCACAACAACAGCATCTACTTCATTTTTTGACATCATATACGCCGCCATATTATCTGCAATTATGAAATAAGGAATTTTTTCTTCATGAAGTTCCCATGCAGTAAGCCTTGCTCCCTGAAGATAAGGCCTGGTTTCATCAACGACTACATTTTCAATTCTTCCTGCTTCTGCCAGGCTTCTGATAACCCCCAGAGCGGTACCGTAACCTGCAGTTGCAAGAGCTCCTGCATTACAATGAGTAAGTATCTTTAATTTTTCCTTATCATTTAAAAAATCACTGAAAGCCTGTATCCCGTTTTTGCCTATCATTTTATTTATCTTTATATCTTCGGCTTCCATTTTCACAGCTTCGCTTACAAGCTTTGCTTTTACATCTTCAATATTTCTTCCTTTTAAATCAGTAATTGTTTTTCTCATTCTTCTTAAAGCCCAGAAAAGATTTACGGCAGTCGGCCTTGAACTTCCTATTTTTACTATTGCTTTTTCCAAAAAATCAACAAAATCTCTTTCTGAATTTCCATTAAACTGGTTTGCGGCAATAGCAACTCCGTAAGCAGCAGTAACCCCTATGGCAGGCGCACCTCTTACTACCATATCTTTTATTGCGGAGTATATTTTTTCATATGAATCGCAAGTTACATATTCTTTTATGACTGGAAGTTTTCTCTGGTCTATAAGCTTTAAAGCTTTTCCGTCCCATATCATTGTTCTGACATTACTGGCTGACAATACTGATTCTCCTTTTTAAGTACCAAGATGCCAGGAAGAAAGATATTCTTCCTGTTCCGGAGTAAGTTTATCTATTTCTATTCCCATGCTATTTAATTTAAGTTCTGCAATATTCTTATCAATATTTTCAGGTACTGCATAAACCTTTTTCTCCAGGCTTTTGCCTTCTTTGTTTAAACCGACAATATAGTCTGCACTTAAAGCCTGGTTGGCAAAACTCATATCCATAACACTTGCAGGATGTCCTTCAGCAGCGCTAAGATTGACAAGCCTGCCTTCAGCAAGAACATATATTCTTCTTCCATCATTCATGATATATTCCTGTACCATCGGTTTTAAAGTCCTTACGCTTTTTGAATTATTCTTTAAATACTGCAGGTCTATTTCAGCATCAAAATGACCTGAGTTTGCAACTATAGTCCTATCTTTGCATGAAGATAATATCGGCTCGCCTATTACATTTTTATTCCCCGTCACTGAAAGAAATATATCTCCTGTTTTTGCAGCTTCGGTATTTTTCATAACATTAAAACCATCCATCCTGGCTTCTATCGCTTTTAAGGGGTCTACTTCAAGTACGATGACATCTGCTCCCATTCCTTTGGCTCTCATGGCTACCCCTCTGCCGCACCATCCGTAACCTACTACAACAAATTTCTTCCCGGCAAGCAAAATATTTGTCGCTCTTAAGATACCGTCTATTGTGCTCTGGCCTGTGCCGTACCTATTGTCAAAAAAATGTTTTGTCTTTGCTTCATTTACCGCAATTATAGGATAAAGAAGAACATTATTGTTCTGCATACTCTTTAATCTTATAACTCCTGTTGTTGTTTCTTCTGTCCCGCCGATAATGCCGCTTATAAGATCTTTTCTTTTACTGTGAAGCATGGAAACCAAATCTGCACCATCGTCCATTGTAATATTAGGCTTAATATCAAGTACGCTATTTATGTGATCATAATAGATATTGTTGCCTTCGCCTTTAATAGCATAAGTCGCAATCCCATAATCAAAAACCAGAGAAGCAGCTACATCGTCCTGCGTGCTTAGAGGATTTGAAGCACAAAGCCTTACATCAGCTCCGCCTGCTTTAAGCGCTATCATCAGATTGGCAGTCTCAGATGTTACATGAAGGCATGCACCTATTTTAATGCCTTCAAGCGGTTTTCTTTTGCTGAAATCTTCTTTTATGCTATCGAGTACAGGCATGTCAGCACCTGCCCACTGTATTCTTTCCTTGCCTTCAGAAGCAAGATTTTTGTCTTTTATATCGTAATCCATTAACTTCCTCCAAATGTGAATTTTAAGGTTATAATAATATTATTGTGTTTTTTATTTTCAAATTTCCGCAAGCTTTGTTTTCAATGTAATTATTTTATCAATAGGAGTAGGGTCGACTCCGTTCAGCAGCGCAAGATAAACGCTTGTAATCCCGCCAAGATAAATAATGCTCAGCACTTTTTCAATAGGCGTCTTGCCTTTTATGTCTATCTCTATTATATCTGCAAAATTATCCCTGATAATCTCTTTAGTTATTTTTATTCTTGCATTCATTCTTTCAGATGCATCTTTATCAATAAAATAAATAAGGACAAATTCTTTTGTTGTCTTCTTAAGCCTTTCCCAGCCTACAGTTTCATTATGATTGAGTTCCGGGAATTCATTAAAGAATGCCGGAGTTTTGGAGTTTTCATTTATCTGGCATTTCCATCTGTAGGCAACAGGAGATAATTCGCTTTCAAAACTATATATTACTGGCAGAAAATTACCTATTTTTGCCGCTAATTGCTTGGCAGGATTATCTTTAAAAGGAACTTCCCTGTTATATTCTTTTGCCAGAAATGAGATTAATTTAATGGCATTTTCTAAATCTTCTTTCCCTATTGTAGACAGCCCTATCTTATTAAGCAGGATAAGTAATGGTATCATAAGATAACCTGAAGCTGCTCTTGGCTGAAGCCCTCCCGGGATTTTTATTAAAAATTTTTTATTTTCATTAGCTATTATTTCTGCATTACCCCCTGAGGATATGAAAATTATTTCACATTTTCTTTTTAATGCTTCCTCTGCAGCAGTTAAGGTCTCCTCGGTATTGCCAGAATAAGTCAAAGCAATGACCAGCCAGTCTTTATTGATATAAGCCGG
>JAQVJB010000008.1:12008-30651 GCA_028695395.1 Actinomycetota bacterium
ATTTAAAGTCTTTTTATTTTTAACCATGATTTCCAGCAGCTTTAAACCCATTAATATCCCATCCCTTTCAGGAATGTTTCCGTTTGTCCACAGGCCTCCGCTTTCCTCTCCGCCCATCAGTACGTCCTTTTTCAGTATTTCTTCTCCTATATATTTAAATCCGACCGGAGTGACAAATAAATCCAGGTTATTCTTTTGCGCGATTCTGTCAATTATTGAAGATGTGGTGACTGTTTTTATTATTCTTCCATCTTTATTGCCGCTTTTTATGAGATCATATAAAACAATCGCAAAAATATGATGGGAACTTATAAAATTACCATCCTCTCCTATAGCCCCTATCCTGTCTGCATCCCCATCTACGCATATCCCAATTTTTAAATTGTTTTTTACTACAAATTCTATTGCTTCATTTAAATTACTGCCAATGGGCTCAGGATTTATGCTGGCAAAAGAAGGATTTAACATATTATGTATTTCAAATACATTTTTAATATTATGCTTATCAAAAAAAGACTTGTAAAGACCAAGTGCTGCTCCGTACATTGGATCAATTAAAAAATCAAAATCTATCTTTTTAAGTGCACTTAAATCTATAAGGCTTTCTATCTGTTGCCAGTAATCATCTATAAAAGAAAGTTTCTTATATCTGATATTATCATCAGAAGCTTCTTTTTTTAGGGTATTTATTTTTTCCTTAAAAGAACCATTTATCAATCCTTCATTAACAATATCTTCGATCTCGGTTACTATATCCATCGTCGCCGAACCGCCGAATGGACCCTTTATTTTAAAACCATTGTAAAAATAAGGATTATGGCTTGCCGTAATCATTATCCCAAGATCAGCATTTTTAGCCAGGACTGCATTAGAGAGAACAGGCGTAGGTATAAAGGTATCCGATAGCATTGCCTTGACATTATTTAATTCAAAAATATCTGCAGCGCTTTTTGCAAAATAATCAGATAAAAAACGGGTATCATACCCGATGGCCACAGATGGATTTTTGCTTTTTAACTCTTTTTTATTTAAAAGATACTGGCTTATGCCCTGTGCAATATATTCAACCTTTTCAACTGTAAAATCCTTTGCTATTATTCCCCTGAATCCGTCAGTACCGAATTTAATTATTTTTTCACCCATTGAATATCCTTATTTCTTTTTGAACTTATTAATCAATAATCGATAATAATAGTTTTGATTTTTAAGATTTGCAAAACAATCAAAGTTATACTTTATTTACCAGTCAATAATTTATAATCAGCATCAACCATAATTTTTACAAGTTGCTCGAAATTAACTTTTGGCTCCCATTTTAAGACTTCTTTTGCTTTGCTGGAATCTCCTATTAGGAGATCGACTTCCGCTGGTCTTATAAATTTTTCATCCACCTTAACATATTTTTTCCAGTCAAGGTTCAGATAGCTGAAAGCAATCTCAATAAGTTCCTGCACGGAATGGGTCTCACCTGTAGAAATAACATAATTATCAGGTATGTCATGCTGAAGCATAAGCCACATTGCTTCTACATAATCTCCTGCAAATCCCCAGTCTCTTTTTGCATCAAGATTTCCCATGTAAATATCACTGGAAAGGCCCAGCTTAATCTTAACTGCATTGTAAGTGACTTTTCTTGTTACAAATTCCAGACCTCTTCTTGGAGATTCATGATTAAATAAAATGCCCGAGCATCCGAAAATATTATAGCTTTCCCTGTAGTTGACTGTGATATAATGTCCGTAAACTTTTGCAACACCATAAGGACTTCTTGGATATAAGGGAGTGGTTTCTTTCTGAGGCACTTCCTGAACCTTCCCGAACATCTCAGAACTTGAAGCCTGGTAAAATTTTATATCTTTATTGACATGTCTTATAGCTTCAAGGATCCTTGTTACTCCAAGTGCGGTAAATTCGCCCGTAAGAACAGGCTGGTCCCAGGAAGTTGGTACAAAAGACTGTGCAGCAAGGTTATATATTTCATCCGGAGCAGCTTCTTTTACAGCACTTATTATGGAAAACTGGTCCAATAAATCCGCCTGCAGCAGTTTGATTTTTTCTCTGATATGTTCTATCCTGCCAAAATTTTCAGAAGAAGATCTTCTTACCATCCCGTATACTTCATATCCCTTACTTAAAAGCAGCTCTGCCAGATAAGAACCGTCCTGGCCTGTTATTCCTGTTATTAATGCTTTCTTCAAAAAAGCCTCCTTAAAAAATAAAAAAAATTATTATTTATTAATTTTAAGACTAAAAGAATATCTCCCCATCTTTTACTTTTGCATTTACATTGATTTTAATCTGGTTTTTCAAAATATTATTGTTTCCTATTTCAGCATTATCTCCGATAACAGAATTGTTTTCTATAATAACCTTATCTTTAATAGTGACATTGTATGAAATAATAGAATCTTTTATTATGCAATTCTTCCCTATGCTCACACCATCCAGTAAAACACTGCCGCTTATAGCAGAACCCGCCCCTATTTTACAGTCATCACCTATCACTGTTAGAGGGTTTATCTTTGCAGATTTATCTATCTGGCAATTATTCCCGATTACAATAGGACTTGAAAGCATGCTCTCTTTCTGATAAGCCGTATTATCGCCTATCCTTATATGGTCAAAGACTTCATTTTCCCGAAAATCAAATTTTATCCTGCCGTTCAGAATATCATAATGCGCCTGCAGGTATTTTGCGGGTGTTCCAAGATCTAGCCAGTAAGCACTGGAAACAAAACCGAATATTTTATAGCCTATTTCAAGGGCATTAGGGAAAAGCCCTCTTTCAAAAGAGTAGTTTTCATTTGGCGGAACAAGCTCCAGGAGTTTTCTTTCAATTATATAAGTGCCGGCATTTATAAGATTTGTCGTTATCTCATCCCAGCTCGGCTTTTCAAGAAACTTCTCGACTCTGCCGTCTTCGTCTACCGGCACGAGCCCGTAGGATGTCGGATCTTCAACTGGCGTGAGGGCAATCGTTATGTCGGATTTTTTATCCTTATGAAACTTCATCATCTCAGTAAGATCCACTGCAGAAAGAACATCTCCGTTAAAAACCATGAAAGTATCATTTCCCAAAAGCTTCTCAAGGTTTTTAACTGCCCCGCATGTGCCAAGAGGTACTTCTTCTGTAATATAATCAATGTTGACACCCAGGTCTGCACCGTTTTTAAAGTATTCTTCAAATACTTCTGGCAGATATCCTGTTGAGAGTATAATATCTTTTACGCCGTGCGATTTTATCCATGAAATAAAATTATGCATAAAAGGTTTATTAACGAGCGGAAGCATAGGCTTGGGATTTAAACAAGTCAATGGTCTTATTCTTGTTCCGAAACCACCTGCTAAAATAACTGCTTTCATACTATATTCCTCCAGTAATCCAAAGTATCTTTTAATGCTTCTTTAATAGAATATTCAGGCATCCATCCTGTATGCTTCTTTATTTTACTATTATCTCCATATATGATTTCATTATCAACCGGTCTTAATTTAGAACTATCTATTTTAACAGATATATTTTTTTCTTTACTGAAAGAAATTAGTATTTTCAAGAGATCGGAAATCTTTGTTTTTTCTCCGGAACATATATTATATACCTCTCCTGACTTTCCTTTATTCATAATATGATAATATGCATTTACTACATCCCTTACGTCGAGAAAGTCCCTGTAAGCATTCAGGTTTCCGACAGAAATCTCAGGTTTTCTTAAACATTTTTCAATTTGTGCAATTTGCTTTGCAAAATCAGAGCAGACAAAATTATCAGATTGTCCCGGACCTATATGGTTAAAAGACCTGCTTACAAAAACAGGTATTTTATAAGCCAGATAATATGTAGTTGAAAAAAAATCAAGCGCAGCTTTGCTTATTGCATAAGGATTTGTAGGGTATATCCTGGATTCTTCACTGATTGCAGCAGATAAATTTTTACTAATTCCATATTCTTCAGCAGTACATACCGATAAGAACGCACATTTATCATTATATTGCCTGACACTTTCCAGAAGATTTATTCCACCGAAGACATTATTTTTAAAAGTATCTACAGGGTCCTTCCAGGAGCTGCTGACTGAAGCCTGGGCAGCAAGATGGTATATCTGGTCAGGGAGTAAACTTTTGATGAGCTTCTCGATTCTATTTTTATCAATCAGGTCTATATCAAAAAGCCTTACTCTTTTTTTATCTCCTTTAAATTTATCAAAAAAATTGCCGGTCCTTATATCGATCCCTGTAATTTCACATGAATCATCGATTTTTAATATGTGATTTGCAAGATATGTTCCGACAAAGCCATTAATACCTGTTATTAATATCTTCAATATTTTTCCTTATAATAAGTTAGTAAAATCAACAGGAAATATTTTTAATTATTCTATATTTATTTTATTTATAAATCAAAAAAGTAATTGTTCTAACTGACCTTGCTTTCCGGCATACTTCCTAAAAGTTATTTTTTTTCTTTTTGAAATTTATCCAGGTCAGGATAATCCTAAATCCCAATATTGGCAGGACAAAAGGGATAAGGATTATTTTCCATGATTTTTTATTAATTTTTACAAAGAAGCGGAGAGCACTTTTCTGCATCATCTTCTGTGCTTTTACAGGATTATTGTTTCCGCTTTTGCCGATATGGTGAAGGACTTTTATTTTAGGATAATAAACGACTTTATACCCTGATTTCCACATTCTATAGCACAGGTCAACATCTTCTACGTACATAAAATATTTATCATCAAAAAGCCCTGAATTATCCATTGCGGCTTTTGAAATAATCATTGCCGAGCCGGACACCCAGTCTGTTTCAAAACTTTTGCTTCTGTCGGCATCAGCCATCTTATACTGCCTTGAAAACTTATTATCAGGATTTATAAGGGAAAGAATATTATGTGCAGCTGCATTGATAAGTGATGGAAATTTCCGGCAGGAACTCTGGATGGTGCCGTCTGAATTAATTATTTTTGGGCCGATGATGCCTATTTTATTTGAAGGGATATCATTTTTTATATATTCCAGCACACTTTCAATTGAATCCTCATAGATCTCAGTATCACTGTTAAGCAAAAAGAAATAATTTGCAGAAGAAGATTTGATAGCCTGATTGTTTGCATAAGCAAAACCCATATTTTTAACATTTATTATGCTTTTTAAAATAGCATGCTTTTTGCATAAATCTTCAATCAGTGATTTTGAACCATCATCAGAATTATTGTCTACAATTATCAATTCGATAATATCTTCTTCTGTTTCCGGAATAGACTCAACTATTGAATTGATGCACTTTTCAAGATAACTTCTACTGTTATAGCTCACAACTATTACTGCAAGAATTTTATTTTTTGATACTGCATCGCATTCGAGATATTCTTCTTTACTTTTTCCCATTATTTGTTAAATCTTATAAGAATTAAAAAGAAAATGTTTTATGATATTCTATCACAAAAAAGAATTACTTTTTCCAGTAATCTTTAAAAGAAATACTTGCTTACTTTCTGCAATTTGCTTTTTTATAATCATAACTTCTGAGCATAAATAGGCATCTGTAACTTTTTATTCAAAGCAATAAAATAGGAGCAAGAAATACCTTAAAGATTAAAGATACTTCTTGCTCCTGAAAAAAGTTTCGCTATCACGGGCAAGTTAAAAGATCAGCCGCATTTAAGTCAATCTATATCCGGCTGATAAAAGCATACCCTTCTGAAAATACATACTTAATATGGCTTCTAAAAGCTGAACCATTATTAGCCTAGAGACATTATCTTTTCCCAGATATTCTTTATCTCTTTCCCTGCAGTGCTTGCTTCATCATCTACTGCAAATGTATTGTTTGCAAGATTAAGCGGTATTCTCTCATCATATGGTATTTCGCCTATTATCTGCGTAGAATTAGAACTGCAGAATTTGATAATATCCTGACGGTTTTCTTCATTTAAATCTTTTTTATTTATTACTATAAGCGGTTCTATCCCGAAGAACTTAACTACATCATAAATCTTTTTGAAATCACTGATTCCCGAAAGAGTGGGTTCTATTATTATAACTACATAATCTACTCCATTTAATGAAGCAATTACAGAACAGCCTATTCCGGGCGCTCCATCAATTATAATTAAGTCATTATTACCTTTATAAGCAATGTCTTCTGCAAGATTTCTTACAATAGTTACCAGTTTCCCTGAATTTTCTGCTCCAGGATCCAACCTTGCGTGTACAAACTTTCCGAATTGCGTATCAGATATATAATATTCACCCTGTTTTCCAGCTTTAAGGCTTATTGCATCTACAGGGCACACATATTCGCACACACCGCAACCCTCACATTTTAAAGAATCAAACTTTATATCAGTTAAGGAGTCGCTTATTGCATCGAATCTGCACAACTCTTCACATCTTCCGCAATTGATACATTCACCTTGCAGATAAGCTATAGGTCCTCCTATGAATTCTTCAGTCTTAAGGATAGTCGGTTTCAGCAATATATATAGATTGGCAGCATCCACATCTGCATCGACAGCTATATGATTTTTAGCAAGCCTTATAAAATTGGATGCAAGGGTAGTCTTGCCGGTACCGCCTTTACCGCTGATTATGGTTAATTGCTTCATCTGCCCACTTCCTTTTCTATCTCGTCCATTATCCTTAAAAACTTCTCTTTCATATCGGAATCCCAGTCAAGCAGAGAGCCGCCTTTTGAATAAGTTTTAGCAATATTAATGTCATTAGGTATTTTTAGCAAAATTTTATATCCGTTTTCTTTGAGGTAGTTCTCCAGGTCTTTGTTTCCTATACCGTCACGGTTTATAACGATACCGAACTTTTTATTTAAATCCTTAAGAACATCTATTGAAATCTTTAAATCACTAAGCCCGTAAGGGGTAGGTTCAGTAACAAGTATGCAGTAATCACAATTTTTAACTGCATTGACCATGCTGCATGAATTACCCGGAGGACTGTCAATAATAACAGTCTGTTCTTCATCAAGCATTTTTTCTAAGTCAGCCTGGACATTTGAAGTCCTCATGCTTTTCGGTTTTAAATTTCCCATATGAAAATAAATTCCCGGACTTTTAAACCCTTTGGATATTTCACCTACTTCAGCTTCTTTTTCTTTAACATAGCCTTCTGGCCCGACCAGTATGCAGCCGCCGCATCCGTGGCAAAGCTCTTCAAAAAAAACATAGTCTTCATTGATTGAAGCAATAGCATTAAAATGGCAAAAATCTGCACACGCTTTAAAAGACACTCCCTCTTTTTTGATAAAATAAGGATATTTGACATAAACTTTCTGATAATGATTGATGTCCGGTTTTAAAAAAATGTCAGAATTCGGAGCTTCCACATCAAAATCATAATAATTACAATAACCGAGAGACTGGGCTAGAGCTACAGAAACTGTAGTCTTGCCGGTTCCTCCCTTACCGCTGGCAACTGAAATAATCACTTATAACCTCCGTATTTATTCTTTGCCCATACCATAATGAGACTGGACATTAGGACCAGAAGTCAATGTCAGCTGATTAGCTTTGAACTTTTCAATTGCATCTTTTAATGGTCCGCTTACACCCGTATATATTTTTATTTTTGCACTTTCAAATACCCTAAATGAATTAGGGCCTATGTTGCCAGAAATCACTGCCTCTACTCCTTTGGAAATAACTTCCTGTGCTGCCTGAATTCCTGCTCCACCCATTGCATTTCTGCTGGCATTTGAAACAAATTCATAAGTTTCGGTACTGTCATCATAAATCAAGAAGTAAGGACATCTTCCAAACCTTGGATCTACGCTAGAATCCATATTATCCCCGGTAGATGATATGCATATTTTCATATTTGCTCCTTTAGTTTTTAAATAATTAATATATTCATTCTCGTATCATAGCAGTGCCGCATTTTGGACAAACAATCTGGCTGCAGGGCACACCCTGCTGGTGCTGTGCTTTTTCTCCACAACTGGGGCATACACAATTGCCTCCAATACCGGCACCCTGGCCGCCCATTCTTCCCTGTCCTGCACCTCTGCCCATTCCGCCGCCGCTTCCTGCGCCGGCTCCTCTTCCTAAACCTCTTCCTGTCCCCGGACCCTGTCCGGCGGGACCTGTTCCGTCTCCTCTTGGCATTTTCCCTCCTTTAATAGCTGACATTATCGTTATATTAAACTTTTATTATCCTAAACCTGCTGGTGCCTGTTAATCATCTTGCAAATGGTGGCACTCATCCTTTTCAATCCCAATACCCTTTCCGCTTCCAGGCTGACAGATACTGTCTCCTTCTTCAAGAGCAGAATTTAAGTATGCATTCACTGCATCATCAGCAGCTCCTTCGATTCCTACAAAACAACCTATCTCGTATTGACGGAAAAGCTCTCTGGCACGCATTCCCATGCCGCCTGTTATTATTAAATCCACACCTTTGTTTTTTAAAAAATCAGGAATTACACCAACATCATGGCCAGGATTTTCCAATATCTCTTTACCCTTTATTTTTTTATCTTCAATATCATAAACCGTAAATTGCGGACTTCTCCCGAAATGCGGAAAAACCATATTTCCTTCAGTAGTAACTGCTATTTTCAAAATACCCTCCTCTTAATCTTTTTTCTGTTTCATAATCTTTGCTTTTATTATCAAAATTTATTTACTCAATCATTTTCATCAATTTTTATCCATTATTATCCTCTATCTTTTCAGAAAAAATAATTTTTCTTTCCCTTTAATATCATAATATACCTTATCTTCGTTTATAAGATAGGTAAGCATCTTTATTGACTCATTGATATTAATATTTAAGCTTTGGCTTATATCTTTTGCAGAGGACGGGCGCCTATTGATGATGTCCAGTATTTTTGCCAGAAGATCTTCCTCATGGATGTGTTTAATGGCATTTCCATGTCCCTTTGATATTTTTATTATTTCTGTTTTGCCAGGAAGCAATGACATAAATTTTTCTGTCTGCTTGTCAGAAGATTTTAACAAGCCGTATGATTCAGGAAGCCTGAAGGGATTATTTAAATGGATTTTTTTAACCTTATCGTAAAAGAACGGTATCTCATCAAATAATGTCTTAAAATTTTCAAAAGATTCATCACTGTCGTTCAGACCTTTAAGAAGCATTATCTCAATTAATATTTTACCTTCATATTTGCTGAAGAATTTCTTAATACCCTCAACAAAGGAAGCAAATGTAATACTTCTGTGCGGCTTGTTTATTTTTTTGAAAGCAGCTTCATCTGAAGCATCTATAGATATTTTTACTGCATCAGAAATTGACACTGCATCAATAATGCTATCACTGGAAAACCCGCTTCCGTTTGTAAGGACTATTACAGGTATGCTGGTTAGCTGCTTCGTAATCCTTATCAAATCATTCAAATCTGATGAAAGAGTCGGTTCACCTGAACCGGCAAAGGTAATATAGTCAATCCTGGACGTACCGTCTATTATCCGTTTAAGTTCAGACTTAAAATTCTCAAAATCTATATCAACATATCTTTTGACATCTGTAGTTTTGGTACTGGTTTTTCCAAGCTGACAATATATACAGTCAAAACTGCAGATCTTGTAAGGTGTAAGATCTATTCCCAGGGAATACCCGAATCTTCTTGAGAATACCGGTCCGTAAAATATGTTTTCCATTAAATTTTCCTTTATTTTTTTATAATTTAATTTTCAGGCCAGTCTTGCCGAATTCGCATTTGTCTTTATATTCATTTTTAAGCAGGCATGAAGCATTAAATCCCGTACAGTGCATTGGAACTATTTTTATTATTTTGAACTTTCTAAATTCTGTTAAAACTTTTTTCAGGAAATCCTCATTTTCACCTACAAGATGAAATCCTCCAATTATAATTTTTGGGCTTGAATATTTATTATCATTAATAGTCTTTTTATTGTCTTTAAGTATTGATTTTTCTTTTATTTCTTCTGAATGATGCAGAATATTTATTATACCCCTGTGAGCACATCCGGTTACAATCATATTGATTTCTTTTTTAAAATAATATAGCGAAATCTCATCTGACATGTCGTCATTAACAGTAATGCCATTTTCATTTTTAAAAAAATGGTTTTTTTCTCCCGGATTAAAAAAATCCCTTTTTACTGCTCCGCTTAAAAAAATATTTTTATTGATTTCAAAGGGTTGTTCTATAAATTTGAAAACTGCTCCATGTTCCTCAAAATCCTGCTTTCTGCCTTTAATGCCGACAAATCTGTATCCTTCCTTGCTATCCCCTTTTTTTGCCCCGGCTAATTTATTTTCAAATATTTTTGAACTGCAGAAAACATCAGTATCTTTCCCGATATATTTAAGTACATCCATAAGGCCGCCTGTATGGTCATAATGGCCGTGGCTGATTATTATTTTCTTGGTTTCTTTTAAATCGATGCCAAGATTTTCAGCATTTCTTATGAGTTGGCCGCTTTGCCCGCAGTCAAAAAGTATTTTATCATTTCCTGACTCTATAAAAAGCGACAAGCCATGCTCTGCTTTTAATCCTGATACATAAACACTATTATCGATTAATGAAGTTATTTTAATTTCCGGAATCATAGTATATTTTTATTTTCTTCAGAAATTTTTAATTTAATAAAGACCGCTAAAAATATTATAATACAGATTTTAAAATTATTTTTTCTCCTATAATATTAAAAGCATCTGCTATCGGTGATTTATTTTTGCTTGAAATAAATGTTTCTCCGATATCGCTAAGCTTTACAACTTCAGGGTCCATAGGTATCTTCCCAAGGAATTCTATTTTCATTTCCTCAGAGGTTTTCTCTGCAATACCGGTTCCGAATAACTCTATTTCCTTATTGCAGTGAGGGCATATAAGACCGCTCATATTTTCAACCAAGCCGATATAAGGAATATTCAATGTTTGAGCAAAAATTATACTTTTTCTTGCATCAAGTATCGATACTTCCTGAGGGGTAGTTATTACTATTGCGCCCCTTATATCTTTAATAAGCTGTATTGCGCTTAAAGGTTCATCTCCGGTCCCCGGAGGAGAATCAATAATTAAATAATCAAGTTCCCCCCAGTCAACATCTGATAGAAACTGCTTTATAAGTTTCATTTTAAGAGGACCCCGCCATATTAATGGTGTATCCGGGTCTCCTATTACAGATGCGGTGCTTATGACTTTCAGATTTTTATCTGTCAGCAAAGGTTTTATTTTGCCATTATCCTTATCCTGCGTAAGACCTTTACTCCCAAGTCCGAGCATTTTATTTACATTAGGACCGTGTATGTCTACATCAAGAAGGCCGGCTTTGTACCCTTTTTGAGCAAGGTAATTAGCAAGATTTACTGAAAAGGTAGTTTTACCGACCCCTCCTTTACCGCTTAAAACAATGAACTTATTCTTTATTTTTGATATGTTTTCCGTTATTGCTTTGTTTTCTTCTTCTATCTTATTCATCATTTCATCATTTTGCTGCATTTTTATTCTTAAAAGATATATTTTTAATATATAATATTATAGTTCTAATATAAAAATACATGAATAGGCATTCTCATGCTGCCTATTCATGTTATATTCAGTTTAAGATAAGCATATATTTTTTATCAACTATTTCTTTTCCTGTTTTTCGTTCTTTTCCAGTTCATTGAGCCTGTTTTCAATATCTGATATCTGGCTTTTTAAAAACTCTGCCTGGTCTTTTAAAAACACTTTTTCATCTTCTGCCGCTTCGAACTGGGAAGCGCCCTGAAAAGGGTATGGTGCTGCTCCCTGGTATGAACCCCATGCAGGCATTCCTGCATTTGCTCTGTACCATCCGGGAAGACCTGTAGCATAATACATATTTCTATAACCTCTTCCTCTTCCAAAGCCGCCTCCGAAAGATCTGTTTCCACCAAAAGCACCTCTGCCTCCTATCGGGTTTGCATAGCCTGGTACAGAATACCCGGCACAATAGCCTGCTGCTCTTCCCGTCATAGGTCCCATTCCAGCTGGTCCTGTTCCGTCTCCTCTTGGCATAATTTTACCTCCTGTAAATAATTTTAAAAGTTTGAACTTAATATAAATGAACTATGGTTCGATATTATTATAATGAACCATAGTTCACTTGTCAAGATAATATTTATTTTTCTATAAAAACAATTTATTACTGCTTATTTGAAAATCCCCTTTTGGCAAGACATTTTCCAAGAGCAAAATATCCTTTGTTAAGATATGCAAATGTATCTAATTTTTCAACAGATACTGCTCCGGAATCATCCAAAATACTGTCATCGATTATACAATTGACAACTTCTCCGAATATGATATTGCCTCCGCCTACTTTTACCATATCAACGACCTTACATTCATAATTTATCGGGCATTCCTGAATTAATTTAGGCCTTATAATATTTGAGTCAATCTTAGTAAAGCCTGCCTTTTCAAATTTATTTATTTCTTCACCGCTATTTTCACCGCAGAAATCTGCTTTCTCTAATATTGAAGAATCAGGAATGTTCAAACCAAATTCTTTAGTCTGGCTTATAAGCTTGTATGAATATTTTTCACCGCCTATGGAAATCATTACAATGGGAGGGACCCTTGATGCATTGCTTGTCCATGCAATTGTGATGATATTATCATTTCCTTCAGCATCACAGCATGTAACAAGAGCTATCGGCTGAGGATAAGATATGTTGGAAGGATTAATATTTTTTTTCATAGATACTCCTGTCTGAACTTTTTAATAATCTTTATTTAAACATTTATTAATCTTCATTAAATGAAAAATAGCATTTTTATGAGCTATGGTTCAATACAATTTATTATATTTTTAATTGGGAGTAATTTGCAAGTAAAAAATAAGGGATTATAAGGTTTGAAATTACTATAATCCTCCGCGCCAGTCTCTTCTGCCGTGATGATGGGCTCTTCCCCTGCCCTGCTTTTTCAGGATATCTTCCATATTTTCAATATCTTCTTCATTGCAGCTGGGACAATTTTCCTCGGTTCTTATATTCTTTTTTCTTTCATCGATTTTTAAATCCCATTCATAGCCGCATTTACGGCATCTGTAGGCATTGTTGACAAAAATAAAACTGCCGCCTTCAATACTGATTGCATATCCATTTATGATAGCGCTTCCTATTTTTTTATGGGCGCTATCAAGAAGCCTGGTAAACGTAGGTCTTGAGATCTGCATGCTTTTAGCTGATTCAAGATGATTTAAATTTTCTATGTCCACAAGCCTTACTGCTTCATATTCATCAATAGTAAGATTTACTGTTTCAAGCTTGGAAGCAGGTACTCCGGCAGGTTTAAAAAAATAAAACCTTGGCGGATAGAGCACTCTTCTTTGTTTCTTTGGCTTTACCATAATTTTATTAAGTATTTCAAGTATTAAGTCATTGATAATTAAAATACCTTTAAATTATAACAGATTATTTATCTTCTTTTAAAAATAAATAAAAAGCGGGCTATTTCTGGAGAAATGCAGATAAGAAATTATCATTTCATCATTTTTTGTATTATCTGGCTGGAGATAATATCTACCATCTCATTTATACTATTATTTGAGACAGCAGAGCTTGTCCTGCTTCCAATACTGCCGGGGTCTATTTTGCAGTTCGCTGAATCAACATACTGTCTTGTCTTTATCTCCACATATTCACAGAAAGGAATTATCTCTTTTGAAGGAGCATACTGCATTTTTGTATGCGGAAAATATTTTAAAAGCAGATCTTCAGTAATTGTTCTTAATTTATTTTTTACTTCAGTCAGTTCATTGCCCAGTAATGTACTATATGCCATTTTCGGAGGCCCCATTTTAATACCTCTTAAATCAAGAGCTTCTTTAAATCCCTGAGGGAAATTAACTGATTTCATAGTTCTTATAAATTCCAGGATAGCAAGCTGGAGCTCAAGGGCATAAGAATGATTTCCGTTTAAAAAGTTATCATAGATACCTACCATAAATTCCGGCAGAATCCCTGCTGTTGCTGTCATGCATCCGTTCCCTCCGGCTGCAAGAGAAGGATAAAGTATCTCTTCCACTCCTACCAGTACTTTGAAATCAGGCTTTATTTTTCTTGTCATCTCGATAAGATTCATGACATTTATCATATTGCCTGACGAATCCTTTATCCCGACGACATTGGGCAAATCACAAAGATCATGCGCTATCTGAGGAGTTACTTCATTTGCAAAAAAAGGTATATTATATAAAAAAATAGGGATATCTACAGCAATTGCAACTTTCTTAAGGTGTTCCTCTACTACATCATTTATATTTTTAAAGAAATAAGGGCCATGAAGAACTACTGCTGAACAACCTTTTTCTTTAGCATAATTTGCCAGCTCAATTGATTTTTCATAGCAGGTTGCGCCAGTTCCCGGAACAATTGCTACTCTTCCATTATTTTCATCAGTAACTATATCAATAAGGTATTTTCTTTCGTCCATATCCATGTGAACATATTCACCGCATGATGAAACAGGAAAAATGCCGTCCACGCCACTGTCAATTAAAAAATTAACAAGTTTTCTTACCTCTATTTCATTAATTCTCCCATCTTCTTTGAAAGGAGTAAGCATTGCAACTATTACACCCTCTGGAATAGCCATATAAATCTCCGATTTCTTTAAAAATTTAAACGATTAAAAATAATAATATTACCAATTATACTGCTAATCAGTATATTATATTTTTATATTAAGGTGAAAGTATGTAAAGGATTATTTTAAAATTTTTTAAATTTTTAATCTTTCAATGATTTCCATATTCAGCGTAATTCCAAAACCTGCCTTACTTTCATCGATTTTCATAAACCCGCCTTCTGCTTTGGGGCTTCCAAGGATATAAGCATCCGAAAAACCTCCCTTTTGCTTTTCTTTTTCCCATGACGGCACACATGTATCTTCAGCCCATTTGACTGAAGGGCATGACATAACAAAATGCAGTGTTTCGGCATAGCTTACATGCGGGGCAAGAGGAACTCCGAAAGCTTCAGCAATAGCAGCTACCTTCTTTGCTTCAGTAAGGCCGCCCATCCTTCTTATATCCGGTTGTATTATATCGACTACTTTCTGTGAAATAAGTTCTGCAAATCCAAATCTTGTATATTCGTGCTCGCCGGCAGCAATAGACGTTCCTACCCTTGTCTTAAGATATTTATAGCCTTCGAGGTTGTCAGGTAAAAGCGGCTCTTCCACCCATGTCAGGTTATACTTATCAAGCCTTCTAATCATCTCAACAGCATAATCAAGGTCATTCCATGCCATATAAGCATCTATCATCAGTTCGATGTCATCGCCTACAGCTTCCCTTACTGTTTTGACAAGCATTTCATTTCTTTTCATACCTTTAAAGCCTTCCCTCGGGCCAGTGCACATTCTTTGTTTTAAGCCCTGATAACCCTGTTCTACATAGTCTTTTGCTTCGGCTGCAAGCTTATCGTAATCAGGATTGTATATATCGCTGGGATGCAGATTAGATGCATATAGCTTTACCTTATCTTTTGTTTTGCCTCCCAGAAGTTTATAGACAGGGACATTAAGCGCTTTTCCTTTCAAGTCCCATAAAGCATCGTCAACTCCGCTGATTGCTTCAATTGCAGCTCCTTTGCGGCCAAAAACAATAGAAGCCCTGTACATTTTATCCCACAAAGTTTCCGAATCGAAAGGATCAGCTCCTATAAGATAGTTTTTATAGTGATTCTCTATAAGGATTTTACCGGCAGCAGCTGTTCCTCCACAGCAGAATCCATAGCCCTCAAGACCATTATCTGTTTTAATTATTACTATCGGCACAACCCAGTCAGTTCCACCGGTCCACATACTCCGGTCTGTTGCATATTCTTCATAAGGCTCCATGATTCCTACAAGAGGGGAATGTCTTATAAATTTGGCAAATCCTTCAGCCTTGGTTGCTGCAATATCAATTACCTGAACATCTGTTATCTTCATATAGCACCTGTCTTTATTTAAAAATATTATTATTATATATCTTTATTCAATATTTCTACTCTTTTAAGCAGTTAATTATTTTATCTACTTTATAATCCCTGAAGGAAAATCTTTGTCAAGTATATCAGGGTCATGGCTGGTCAGGAGAATATCAGCTATGCTGTTTATTTTCTTATAGGCTTCAAAGCATTCCCAAAGATTATAAAAAAGTCCGATAGGATGGTTATTTTTCACATTGTCTTTTAGAAAAGCTACGTCTGAAGTCATAACAACTCTTCCTGATTGGGTCATTGCTTCAACAGCCAGGCAGCAAGGAGTATGTCCTCCGACATAAAAAATTCTAAGTCCCGGCAAAAGCTCTATTTCATCATCAATAAGTATTATTTTTTCTGCAGGCAGCGAAGCAATGTATTTAATTGGGCCTGTCGGGAAAAGCGCATCATTATAATAATAGGGCCTTTCTTTTTTCATATACTCAAGCCAGCCTTTTTTTGATAAGACAACTTTTGCGTTTTTAAAAAGACCTACATTTGAAGAATGGTCATGATGAAGATGGCTCAGCACTACATAATCAACTTCTTCCGGAATAATTTCACCTTTTTTTATATAAGACTCAATCCTTTCGTTTTCAGGCAAATCAAAACTTATCTTCCCGTTGAATTCCTTAAAAAGCATTTTGTTTATGATATCCGTATCCCCGCAACCAGTATCTAAAAGAATTGTTTTGCCGCCGGACTTTATCTGGAAAAAATAAGTATAAAGATTATAATCCCTGTCCCATTCGCTTAAATAAAACATTTCCGGTCCGGGAGCGCTTGTCTGTCCATTTTTAAAAATCCTAATCGAATACTTCATAACAACCAAACCTTCTTAAATATTAATCCTAATATTTTATTTATTTTATTATTCTTCTTCTGAAACATTGATAAGCATGCCGTTATTTATCATTATCCCGCCTTCTACAAATATTGTTGAACCTGTAACATAGTCACAATCAGCAGATGAAAGAAAAACTGCAGCTTTTCCCATATCCTCAGGAGTCCCCCACCTGTGAAGCGGGATTATTTTATTTAACCTGTCAACCAGCCCCGGGAATTCTTCTATCTGTACTTTATTTATATCTGTAATTACTGCACCGGCTGCAATAGTATTGACATTTATCTTATAGTCAGCCAGCTCAAGCGCCATGCTTTTGGCAAGCATTTTTATAGCGCTTTTTGTTATACTGTATACGCCCTGGCTTCCATTTGGAACTTCCTGATTAAAGGAAGTGACAAAAACTATTTTGCCTCCTTTATTCCTTTTAACAAGGTATCTTGCAACTTCCTGTCCTGCATTAAAAGCCCCCACCAGATTTATATTCATCTGAAAATCCCAGGCTTCTTTAGTAATTTCAAGAAAAGGTTCAAACTTTACAACCCCGGCATTATTGATAAGTATGTCAAGCTCATTTTTAGAGATTATTTCAGAAATCATCCTATTAACGTCATCTCTATTTGAAACATCGGCCTTAATACTATATGCCTGCACTCCGAGATTTTTTAATTCTTTTACAGTCTCCTCTGCTCTTCCAGGTTCAGACACATAATTGACAACAATATTGCAGCCTTCTTTGGCAAGTTCAGTACTGATTCCTTTTCCAATGCCTCTTCCTCCACCTGTTACCAGTGCCCATTTATCTTTTAGTCTCATAACTGCTCCAAATTATTTTTATTTAAATATTATAATTATTTTTAATTTAATGCTTTAGTTCCCCTTCTTCATAGCTAAAAATCAGTGGGAGCTCTTTCATAGTTTCATTTAGCTCAGGAACAGATTTAGTCATTGCAAGCGTAATTGCATTCCATCTTTTCAAACCTTCATCACTCTCAAAAACCTCAAGCATCTTTTTTTTATCTTCTACTTCAAGATAAATAAAAACCAGGTTTTTAAAAATCGCAATTTCTTCTTTTATTACCCCGGCTTTTTTGTTTACCTGCATAATTTCAGGCCATACATTTTCCTTTTTATGAACTTTTATATAATTCTCTACTTCATCTTCTTTTAATTCCATGAGCCAGATGATTTTTTCCATAATAACTCCAGGATAAAATTATTTTTTATTATTTACTTATTTATTATTCATTAAAACAATTATTTTAATCTGCCTGGATTAAAATAATGGGGGGCCTATATAAGCCCCCCTACTCAAATCTTTAAATCAGGTCTTTAAAATCATCAATATTATCTTTATCGAATCTGAATAAAGAATCGCCTAAAAATACAAGACCCTGCTCATCATCAGCCTGTTCACCAATAGTATATTTACCAAGCCTTCCAGCTTCAAATGTTTCTCCAGGTTTACCGGTAATAGCGCCAGTAGCTAATAAATGAGTAGAATATGCATTTACGTACCCAAGATCGATTGGGTTCCATAAAGCAAATATAGGAGATGCGCCGTTTTTTACATACTCTGCCATTTCGCTAGGCATGCCCAGCCCGGTTACAAATACTTTTCCAATCAGGCCTTCATCAGTTACGGCTCTTGCTGTTGCTGCAACTCCAACTGTTGTAGGGCATATTATGCCTTTTAAATCCGGGTAAGACTTAAACAGGCCAAGAGCTTCATTATAGCTCTTTTCCCTGACATCGTCTCCATAAACAACACCAACAAGCTCGATTTTTGAATACTCCGGTTTCTCCAGCTCTTCTTTCATGTATTCAATCCATGTGTTCTGGTTAGCCATTGTAGCAGCA
>JAQVJB010000088.1 GCA_028695395.1 Actinomycetota bacterium
TTTTAGTCGGTGGGGCTTGCGTATCAATTTATTCAGATAATAATTATCTTTCATATGATATTGACTTTATTACAACAAGCTCTATTAAAACAATGATTCCGGTACTTGAACAGTTGGGCTTTAAAAAAGCTACTGATAATAAATCTCCCGGATATCTTTTAAAATATGGTTGCTGTAATAAAAAGTTGGAAAAATATTATGATGAAATTGAACTTGAAATTAATCCTATTAATGGATCAATAAAAGACTGGCAGGAGATTTTATTGCCATTGCTTCAAATTAAATCTTAGGGGATTAATTCAGGTATAAAAATATACCCATTTAAGCATAATAATTTAGTTCTAACTTTGTCCACTATGCCCAGCCAATAAAAGTCAAAATACTATTATCATTTTATCATCAATATTTAATAAGCATTTGATAGGACCGGCTGTATTCCTTACTACTTCGCTTGCCACCAAAGTTTATTATACTTCTTCCCCAATTAACAGGGCATTAGTTCTAGCAAAGAGCTCTTCACCGAAAGGGGAGCATTAAATCTTAAAAATTATTCATACTTGTCTTTGGCGGTACTTAATTGTTTATCAATACCTTGTCTTTTTCAACAAGTTTCCCCCTTCTTTTTAGCTAACTTCTTGATTTTAGTAAATAATCAGAAAATTTTTTAAAATTATTTTTAAAGTAGTAAAATAAATATAGATAAATTTTAAAAGATTACTAACAAACGGCCGCCAGATACACAATGCGATTAATTTAAAAAAATTAGAGGCAATGATATGAATAAGATAAAGATAGTTACTGACAGCACTGCTGATATACCTAAGGAGTTAGTAGAAAAATATGGTATTGAAGTGGTGCCCCTTTATGTAAATTTTGGGGAGGATAGTTATATAGATGATGGTAAAAGCCTGACCAAAAAACAATTTTATGAGAAGCTGGAGAAGACTAAAAAACAGGTTACTACTTCACAACCAGCTCCCCAGGATTTTATCCAAGCCTACGACAGGATTTTGCAGGATTATGAATCCATAATTTCTATACATATCTCTGGAAAAATGTCTGGTACCTTTAATTCTGCCCAGCTGGCCAAAAGAAATTTTGCTGATAGAGATATAGAAATTATTGATTCGGAACTGGTCCATATGCCTTTGGGACTTTTGGTAATAAAGGCAGCAGAGCTGGCTTTGGAAAACAGGCCCAAAGAAGAGATAATCCATGAAGTTCAAAAACTTAAGGAAAAAATAAGGGTTCTGTTTATTCCGCGTTCTTTAAAATATATGATAAAGAGCGGTAGAATAGGCAGAGCAAAGGGGTTAATTGCTTCATTGCTAAAAATTCGGCCTATACTTACTTTCTATAAGGGGGAAACTGCCCAGTTTAAAACTACCAGAAGGTTTGGCCAGGCCAAAGATGAGCTGATAAAATCAATGAAAAGCATGATAAAGGACACTTCCAACCTGATGGTGGTTGTTTCTGATTCTGATGCCCGTGAAGAAGAGGACATGATGGTCCAAAGAATTGAGGATACTTTTTCTCCCCGGGAAATTATGAGGGCCGAAGTTGGGCCGGTGGTTGGAAATCACCTTGGACCCGGCGGTATAACGGTAACTTTCTATGAAAAATAGTATATGGCCAAAGTTGTAGCCAAAAGTTTAAAATTAAGGTTTTTAATAATAATCCGCCTAGCAATAGTGTTATGATTAACCCTGACAGGATGTAGGGCTGGACCCGGCCTGAATTAGTCGATTTTTAAACAATGAAATTCTAAACAAGAAGTCATATAACAGATAAAGAATCTCAACTAGAAATACCCCGTAAAATTGATAAATATAATATTAGGGTCTTATATTGCTCTCTTAAATTTTCATATTGATTTTTTACTGGAGTTTATACGGTTCTAACTTAGAGTCTGGTGGCCAGCTATTTTCAGGCATCTGCTTCATAAAAATCTATATCTTCCTGTAAGCTGTTAATGCTATAATTTAATGCATAATAATTATGATTTTCTGTTGATAACAGATTAATCAAATAATAAGAGGAGATAAAAATGCAAGAAAAACCTCTAAAAATTACATTAGCCATACTTAGATTTTTAATGGCAGTGGAATTTCTTTGGGCTTTCTTTGATAAATTACTAGGTTTGGGTTTTTCAACTGCACCTGAAAATGCCTGGATCAGGGGAGGTTCACCGACATTTGGATTTTTAGCAAAGGGTTCGAGTGGCCCTTTTGCAGGGATTTTCCAGGCAATCGGTGGCAAAAGCATCGTTGATTGGCTCTTTATGATTGCACTACTTCTAATAGGAGTAGCTCTCGCATTAGGAATTGGGATGAAGATTGCCACAATTTCAGGTTCTGTATTGATGTTCTTCATGTGGGCTGCTTCTCTTCCTAAACCTAATAACTTCTTCCAAATAGATGATCATATAATATATATACTCGTATTAGTTGTTCTTCTGTTTGCAAAAGCCGGACAATATGCTGGTCTTGGCAGGATATGGACAAAAACAAAACTTGTACGAGGGGCAACAATACTAGAATAAAAATAATCTTAGCCAGGGCTTTAATTGCAGCTGTAGATTAGTTGGCCGTATTCTCCCAAATTCCTTTCAAATTACAATTTGACCAATCAATTTATGGTATAATTTTATTTAAAGAATATATTTTAAAACATTATAAACTTGTTAAAAAATAATATAAATTTGATTATATTAAAAATACTTTTCTTCTTTTGATAAATCATTTAAGCAAGGGGGGCAATGATGGAAAAAAGATTGTTGGGAAAAACTAATGAAAGATTATCGATAATAGGTTTTGGCGGAATTGTAGTTATGAACGAAACCAGCAAAAATTCCGCAGAATTTGTCTCCAAAGCTATCAACAGAGGAATAAATTATTTTGATGTAGCTCCACAATATGGCAATGCTCAGGAAATGTTGGGGCCTGCATTAAAACCATACCGAAAAGATGTTTTTCTTGCCTGCAAGACATTGGAAAGAACAAAAAAAGGAGCAGAAAAAGAACTTCATGATTCACTTAAAAAATTAAAAACTGACCATTTCGACTTATACCAATTCCATAGCGTAAAAACTTTAAGCGAAGTAGAGCAAATAATGGGGTCCGGAGGAGCCATGGAAGCTTTCGAAGAAGCAAAGGAAAAAGGGCTTATAAGATTTATCGGTTTTTCTGCCCATACAGAGGAAGCTGCTCTTGCGCTAATGGAACAATACGATTTTTCAACAATACTTTTCCCTTTCAACTGGTCTTCCTGGCTGAAAGATGATTTTGGCCCTAAAGTATTGGAAAAAGCTATTAAAAGCAATATCGGTATACTTGCTTTAAAAGCTCTTGCCAAAAGAAGTCTTGAAAAAAATGAGAATCCAAAATGGAATAAGTGCTGGTATGCACCTGTTGATGATTTTTTGGAAGCATCTATGTGTCTTCGTTTTACACTTTCCCTTCCGGTCACATCTGCGGTATCTCCAAGCCATGCGGAGCTTTTATGGTGGGCTTGTGATATAGCAGACAGTTTTACACCTTTGGAAGAAGATGAGCTGGCATTTTTAAAGGAAAAATCAAAAGACATAGACACAATCACCAGGGAATTAAAAAACATTTAATAATAAAATTATTTAAAGACAAAACTGTTTATAAAACAAAAATTTTTAAAAACCCAGGCATATAATTTTAGTTATATTAACTATAGTAACGTATCTGATAATGTGTTTATTATAAAAATATTCTATGGTATATTTATCATATTCTGCAAAACATACTGCTTAATGAAATAATTAGATTGGAGGGGTTTATATGAAAAATAATGATCCAATGCAAAAAAATGGATTAGGTCAATATCTGCCAAGCCGCAATGATGCAAAAGGGGATAATCCGGGCATAACCCGTGAAAATGGTGCTCCGGTTATCAATAACCAGGATACTATGACTGCAGGGCCAAGAGGGCCTCAAGTCGTTCAGGACGCCTGGCTTTTAGAGAAACATGCCCACTTTAACCGGGAGGTTATTCCTGAGCGTCGAATGCATGCTAAAGGCTCCGGAGCTTTTGGTGAATTTACAGTAACTCACGATATTACCAGATACACCAAAGCAAAAATATTTTCCGAAATCGGAAAGAAAACCAAAATATTCATGCGTTTCTCTACTGTAGCTGGTGAGCGTGGAGCCGCAGATGCAGAGAGAGATATCCGCGGTTTTGCTATGAAATATTATACTGAAGATGGAAACTGGGATCTTGTAGGAAACAACACCCCAGTATTCTTTTTCAGGGATCCAAAAAAGTTCATCGATTTAAATCATGCTATTAAGCGTGACCCTCGAACAAATATGCGAAGCCCCAACAGTAACTGGGATTTCTGGACATCACTTCCTGAAGCATTGCTTCAGGTAACTATTACCATGAGTGATCGCGGCATTCCTTCTTCTTTTCGTTATATGCATGGATTTTCCAGCCATACATATAGTCTTATAAATGATTCAAATGAACGTGTATGGGTAAAATTCCATTTCCGAAGTCAGCAGGGTTTCCAAAGCCTGACTGATCAGGAAGCAGAAATGGTGGTGGCAAAAGACAGAGAAAGCCATCAGAGAGATCTTTATACTGCCATTGAGAAGGGGATATTTCCTAAATGGACCATGTTCATTCAGGTTATGACAGAAGAACAGGCCAAAAAAATGCCTTATAATCCCTTTGACCTGACTAAAATGTGGTATAAAAAGGATTTCCCGCTGATTGAGGTGGGCGAATTAGTGCTCAACAAGAATCCGGATAATTATTTTGCTGATGTTGAGCAGGCAGCATTCAACCCTGCAAACAATGTTCCGGGTATAGGTTATTCTCCTGACCGAATGCTTCAGACACGACTTTTTGCTTATGGAGATGCCCAGCGTTATCGACTTGGTGTAAATCATCATCAGATTCCTGTCAACAGCCCTCAGGGCGTAATGAATCCCCACAGCTTCCATCGTGACGGCAAGATGAGAGTTGATGGAAATCTGGGCAGTGAACTGCACTATGAACCAAACAGCTATGGCAATTGGATGGATAATCCCAAGACAGCTGAGCCTGTTCAGGACGGCGGCGATGTTTATCAGTATGACTTCCGGGAAGATGACCACGATTATTATACACAGCCCGGACTTCTTTTCCGCAATATGAGCCCAGAGCAAAGATTGGTTCTTTTTGAAAATACAGCCCGGAACATGGGTGATTCGACACTGCAGATTAAACACAGGCATATAAATCATTGTTACATAGCTGACCCTGAGTACGGCAAAGGAGTGGCTGAAGCTCTGGGTATTTCCATTGACGATGTTGATCTTACGTCAATGGAATCTGACAGTCACGATGCATGGGTAAAAGATAATGCCAGAGGCTCTGCTGACCTGAACGTGCCCACCATGCCGGCAAATCCTTCTACTGCAATGGATCTGCCGCAGAACGGCCGGGATACAAATGTAAAAGATCCGGCAAGTCTGTACAACTGGGAAAATGATCCCCAACTGTTGTGATATTTTTAGCTTTGTTTGTAAGTAAAAAATAGTTCTAATTATTGGATAGGAGATTTAAAACAGAATACTTTTGTTTTAAATCTCCTATTTATAAGATAAAAGCAGGATGTCCTGTTTTCTGGCATTCTTAAAAAATCTGAGCAGCATTAAAATAAAAAATATTTTAAATAATAAAAGGTTGGAATATAAAATAGACACTGGAAAAAGAATAAAAATTGAAAAAGCAACAGTAAAAGCTATGATATCGCTTTACTGTAAATCACATCATAATCCATATCATAGTCCTGGTATTTTTTTATGCGATGATTGCGGTGAGCTTATTAAGTATTCATTCCTTAAGCTTGAAAAATGCCCTTATGGCGAAAATAAACCTCCCTGCTCAAAATGCACCGTACATTGTTATTCAAATGATATGCGCACTAAAATAAAAGCTGTAATGAAATATTCGGGACCAAGAATGCTTTATAATCATCCATTTCTTGCTGCAAGATACTTGTTGGTAAAAATAAGATCTAGATAATAATTTCAGGTTAAATAAACCTCATAAATTACATTTTTAAAATTATTATTTTTAACTTGTAATTTAAATATTCAATATGATATATTTTCTATTATTTTTATTTATTTCTTTCAAAAATTCCCTTTAAAAATACTAGCAGCTTTTAAGAAAAGCAAGAAAGGAAAATGAATGATGAAAATAAAGACAATCATGAACGCAGTGCTTATCATTCTTATTGTCGCTTTACTATCAATCTTCTCAATTGCCTGCGGCAGCCAGGAAAGCGCAACACAGGAAACACAGGCATCTGAACAGCCGGCCGCAGAGGAAACAACAACATCAGCTCAGACAGAGGAAACAGAAGCTGCAGAGGAAACAATTGCAGAAACAGCTGGAGAATGCCCTGCTGCAACAAGTGTAAGTGTCGAATCTACCAATGGAGCATATGCCGACCATATGCCTATAAGCTGGGACAGCATAGGCTCTCAGTCAGCAATTCTTTCACACTCAACAAATAACACTGGCGTATTTATATACATTGCCAATTTTGAAACATCTGAAAATTTAAAAGATGTAGAGCTTTCAGATGGCCAGGCAGTTCTTCAATTTACATTAAACGTTGTTGGCCAGGGCGATCCTGTTCCAGTAAGCGTTGGAAGTTACAATGTTAAAGAATGGGTTGATAATTATGTGAGTGCAGGCATAAGGCTTTCCGGCGGAACAACTGTATCTATTTCCACTAGCAGTGTTTCCACAGGCGATTTTGAAATAACATCTGTTACAGACACAGAGATATGCGGAAAATTTAACATTGATGAAAAGTGGACAAAAATGTCTGGAGAATTCAAGGTTCCAATTACTGAATAATCTGTAATTTTTAAGG
>JAQVJB010000009.1 GCA_028695395.1 Actinomycetota bacterium
TGCACTTTGTCTAAGGTTGAAAACGAAGATGTAATAAATGATTTCATAAAAATGAATAAAGGTGCATTTGTTATCGATAATACTGTTAGTGTAAAAAAATTAATAAAAGACAATATAAAAGATTTTCCTGAACTAAAAAATTTATCTGCAGCGGAAAATATCATTGAAATAATGCCATATCATTTAAATAGCGAGGCAGCAAGCATTTGTTCATTAGTAAAAATAAAGTAGAATTAAAAAAGCATAATAAATATAAAAAATATTATAAATGTTAAAAAGGAGGAAATTTGAAGATTGGGATTTTAAGTGATACACATGGGGATGTGCAAGCTTTCAATATGGCACTTGAAATACTTAGAGATACAGATCTTTTAGTGCATTGCGGAGATATATTTTATCATGGGCTTTTCAATATGATAAAGGATTCGTATGATCCTTTGGAATTGTCAAAGATAGCAAATTCGATAAAGAAGCCGATAATATATGCAAAAGGAAATTGCGACAGTGAAGTAGATCAGCTGGCACTTGATTTCAATATTCTCGATCCGGTAAGATTTTTCTTTTATGATAATAATATCCTTTATATTCATCACGGGGATAAAAAAAGAGATGATGAGCTGCTGGAACTTAAAAGAAAGTTTAAATTTAATTTTTCATTAAGCGGGCACACTCATATTCCAAGGATAGAAAGAAAAGATGGATTGCTTTTTATAAATCCGGGGAGCCCCTCTCTTCCAAAAGGAGGTTTTCCTCCGACAGTGGGTATAATTGACTTTGATTATAATAAAACTGATATCATAAACATTGAAAACAGAGAAGTTGTAAAAACCGGACAATTAAGCATCTAGGAAAAATATTTATTAAGGATAAAGAATTTTTAAAATAATATATCTTAATATAATATGTTAAACGACTTTTTTGACCTTATTGCTTTTTAAGCATCTTGTGCATATATTAACTTTTTTTACAGAACCGTTTATTTCTACCTTGACTTTTTGGATATTCGGCTTAAAGGTCCTATTATTCTTTCTGTGAGAATGACTAATACTGCAACCAAACATAACTTCTTTATTGCATATATCACATCTACTTGCCATTTTTTCTCCTGTTATAAATAAATACTTATAATATATTAAATTAATTTTATAATTAAATGCTGATATTATAAAAGATATCAACAATTAAAAAAGTCAGCTTAAAAACAAAAATGAATGTTAGCATTTAATTTATTAATTTACAAGGAAAATATAAATTTGAATGAATTTTATTAAAAAATCTATCATCAGAATATTTAAATTTTTTAAAATACCCGTTAATTATAGCGGACTGAGGATAGAAACATTAGAAATTCTTAAGAATATAATTGCAGAAAATGAACATATTTTAAAGAATAAGGAAAAAGTCGAAAATAAAGAGTATATTCTTTGCTTTGGTGATTCAAATACCTTTGGTTGGAATTATTTATACGAAGACTCTTTGCCGGTGCTACTTGGAAGAAAAGTAAATGAAAGTAAAAAAAGAAAAAAGGCAGTTGCCATCAACCTGGGAAAAGGAGGGGCTACAATAGATGATTTAAACATGAGTCTTTTAAATTATCTAAAATCTGAAAAAAATATCACTGCCGTTTTAAGCTACGGGTTAAATGATGCTCTTTTAAATAATATAATTAAAAACTATTTTTATAAAAATAAGTCTAATATTAATTGGGATAAGTTAGATGCAGAAGATTTTAAAGAGGATTTTGGAACTTTTGCAAAAAAATATTTAAAGATTTTAAAAAAGTTTTTAAATAAAAACATAAAAATAATAATCATAGGCTTGTATAAAGTCAAAAATAGCAGGATTGAAAATAGATGGGTTTTTGATGCAAAATATTTAAAGCTGCAAAATGATATTCTGAGCTCTTATAATAAAAAATTAAAAGAGCTAGCAGCTGATAATGATATTTTTTTCATTGATACATGGAATATTTTTGATAATTATTTTAAAGATGAAGGCTATATTTACAAGGATGGTTTTCATCTAAACAATAAAGCTTATGATATTGTGGCTGAAAAAGTTAAGGATATTTTGCTAAAATATAATTCTGGTAAGTAAAAGTTAATTTTTAAGCTGATAGTGTTTTTAAAATTTTAAAGTTTTGTTTATTATTAATAATATTTCTTTAAAATAAGATTTAACAATATAAAAGAGGTTTCAAACAAATGATTATTAAACTTGAGAGTTCAGATATTAAAAAAGCTACATCAATAATAGTCGATCACTTTAAAAGCAATGAAGCAAAAATAAATAATCTGAATGTGTTTCCTGTACCTGATGGCGACACAGGAACAAATATGCTTTTAACTCTTAAATCAATTAAAAAAGAACTGGTAAAATTAAAAAATAATGATATGCGGGCAATAGGCGAAGCTGTATCATTTGGCGGGCTAATGGGAGCAAGAGGAAATTCCGGTGTTATACTTTCCCAAATAGTCAAGGGTTTTTTTGATGAATTGAAGAAAAATGATTCTTTTAATCTCGACATACTTGAGAATGCTTTAAATGCAGCCCGTGACCTTGCATACAGCTCAGTGCAGAACCCAACTGAAGGAACGATGCTAACGATTATAAAAGATCTTTATAATCATATAAAAACATATAATGAAAACAATAATGATAATGTTTTTTTATCCGATCTTATTGATAGCATTATTTCGGAAACAGAAAAATCTCTTATAAGAACGACATTTCTTCTGCCTGTCCTGAAAGAGGCCAATGTGGTTGATGCCGGCGCACAGGGAATACTTGAAATCCTCATAGGATTAAAAAAAGCTTTACTCGATTTGGGAAAGATAGATTCAAGCTTAAAAGGAAGTAATGGAGAAAAAGATAATTTAAGTCCCCAGGATAAAAAAGATAAAACTGAAACAGTAGAACAAAAGCAACCTATTTATGCTGATAAAGAGCTCAAGGAGCTGAATGTTTCTTCAGATATAAAGAATATTTACTGCACCGAGTTTATAATAACCGGACAAAGAATAAATCTTGCAAGATTAAGAGAAGATATTGAAAGTTATGGAGATAGCGCTATGGTTGTGGGCAATGAAAATCTTATCAAGATACATGTTCATACAAACCATCCGCATAGAGTCCTTGGGAGGGCTTTAAGGGAAGGCATAATACATGAAGTCCAGATAAATAATATGGTTGACCAGCATATGGAAAAAATGAAGACAGCCCCGGCTGTTGAAAAACCTGTTATATCTTATGGTTTAATATCCGTTTCAAACGGGGATGGCCTGGAGGAAATATTTAAAAGCCTTGGTGTTGATATCGTTATAAAGGGTGGGCAGACAATGAATCCTTCTACTTATGAAATAGTTAAAGCTATTAAAAAGCTCGAAAGTGAAAAAGTGATAATATTTCCAAATAATAAAAATATAATTCTTACTGCTAACCAGGCTGCAAAGATAGCCAGAAGGGATGTAGTGGTCATACCTACTAAAACAATACCGCAGGGCATAAATGCAGTTCTGAATTTTAACAGAGATCTTGTAATGGAAGACAACCTTAACAATATGGAAGAGGCTTACACAAGAGTAAAAAGCGGAGAGGTGACAGTTGCTGTAAGAGAGGCTAATCTTCTTGTTGGAAAAATCAAAAAGGGTCAATTCATAGGATTATTTGACGGAAAGATAAAAGTCATTTCAGACAATGTCATCGGTGCTACTATAGAACTCATAAAAGATATGGTAGATGAGAAAGATAGCATAATTTCTTTTTATACAGGTAAGGATTCTTCAGAAATTGAAAATGATAAGATAAAAGATGAAATAAAGAAAAATTATCCTGATATTGAAATAGAATTTTATAAAGGCGACCAGCCCTTCTATAATTATATTTTTTCAGTTGAATAATCTGTAATATTGTTTTTAAAACAGAAATGCGGTGATTTTAAATCAGAATCATTTCCGGTAAATTCAAGGGAAGAAAATTAAAAAGTCCTTCCGATCTTTCCATAAGGCCTACCCTGGACAGGGTCAAGGAAAGCATCTTTAATGTACTTGCTCCGAGAATATGCGGAAGCAGAATACTTGATTTATTTGCAGGAAGCGGTTCATTGGGGATAGAAGCTATCAGCCGCGGCGCAAAAAACGTTTATTTTGTTGATAAATCATTTGACTCAATTAGACTTCTTAAGGAAAATCTTGCTTTATTAAGCGATATAAAAGAAAAACCTGTAATAAAAAGACAGGGGGCAATTGAATTCCTAACTGATTTCAATGAAGATCCTTTTGATATAATATTTTTAGACCCGCCATTTAAAATAGATACAGAATATATGATTTCAGTTTTTAATCTATTGAATAATATCAAGATAATTGATAAAAATAGTGTTATAATCTATGAGTTCTTTTTTAAAAGAGATATTGAAAAAGAAATCGGATTTTTTAATATCGATAAGATATCATCTTTTGGGGAAAAGAAGGTAATCTATTTATCAATAAGATAATTAATCAATTATGAAGAAAATTGCTTTATGTCCGGGAACATATGACCCTATGACGGAGGGGCACAGAGATATAATTTGCAGATGTTCAAAGATTTTTGACAGGGTTATTGTGCTTGTTTCAAATAACCCTAAAAAGATGCCGCTTTATTCATTAAAGAAAAGAATATACTTTATAGATAAATCACTTAAGGAAATAAAAAATGTTGAGATAATGTCTTATGACGGCCTGCTGATAGATATTGCAAAAGAAAAAAAAGCAAATGTAATAATCAAAGGATTAAGAGCTATCACTGATTTTGAATATGAATTTCAGATGGCGCAGATGAATAAAAAGCTGGCACCTAATATTGAAACCTTTTTTATGGTTTCCAACCCGCGATATGCTTATTTAAGTTCAAGTGCCGTAAAAGAAGTTGCCAGTCTTAATGGATGCATTAAAGACCTTGTCCCGAAAGAGATAGAGAAGTATATAATAAATAGTTTTAAAAATAATAGTTTTGACTGATATTTAATATAGATAATAAATTATTGACATATAATTAATTAATAATCTGTTTTAAATTGTTTTATATTTAATTTATTAAACTAATTAATAGAATTATTTGATAGAATAAAATTTAATAAAATATAAATTATAATACCCGGAGTATGAAATGGATGCCTTAGAAATAATTGAAAAAATAGAAGAGTTTCTTGATAAGAGCAAGAGAATGCCTTTTACATCAAATATTATAGTAAATGAAAACGAAATCTATGAGATGCTTGATGAGCTAAGAAATGTTTTGCCCGAAGAATTCAGGCAGGCAAGATGGATAGTAAAAGAAAGAGAAGGCATGATGGAGGAATCCAAACGACAGTCTGAAAGAATAATGAGGGAAGCAAAGGAAAGAGCAGACATGCTTGTCAATGAAACTGAGGTTTTAAAAAATGCTACAAGAAAAGCTGAGGATATGCTTGCTGTTGCAGAAGCAAGGTCCAGGACAATAAGGCTTGAAGCAGAAGATTATGCTGATGAAAAGCTGGCAAGTCTTGAAGCTGCGCTTCATAAAATACTATCAGCTATTGAAAAAGGAAGAGAACAATTTAAATCCGGGTTAAGTTCAGAAAACTGAGATTGATTTCGGTTTATTGATTCAAAAAATATTGCAAGATATTTAATTTGTTGCATAATATCAGATTTGTGGTATATTTTTTTGTTTGTTTATTGTAATAATTTTTTAAATATATGAGAGGACGGTATAATTGGCAGTTCCAAAGGGTAATACATCTAAATCAAAAAGAGATAAAAGAAGGACTCACGACAAGCTTACTGCTGTAAACATTGTTGAATGTCCGCGTTGCCATTCAAAAAAAATAGCTCATAGAGCTTGTTTAAGCTGTGGCTATTATAATAATGTGCAAGTATTAAAATCTGATGAAAAAGAAAAAAAACCAACAAAAGCAAGCGCAAAAGCTTCTTAACGAAAATTCTTTAATAATTTAGATATTTAAAATAATTTATAAGTATAGATGGAGGAATTTAAGTGAGTCTTGAAAAGTTTTTTTGTCCGGATTCTGTAGCAGTTATTGGTGCAGCAAGAGAAAAAGAAAAGGTAGGCCATACCATTCTAGCAAATATTATAAATTTTGGATTCAAGGGAAAAATATATCCTATTAATCCTAAGACAGATTCTATTCTTAATCACAAATGTTATAAATCTATCCTGGATGTCCCTACTGATGTCGACCTTGTAGTAATAGTAATTCCCAGCAAATATATCCTTGCAACTATTGATGAATGCAGCAAGAAAAATGTCAAGGGAGCTATTGTCATATCTGCCGGTTTTAAGGAAACAGGACATGAGGGTGCAGAGCTTGAGAAAGAACTGGTTAAAAAAGCTAAAGAATACGGTATCAGGATTCTAGGTCCTAATGTTTTGGGTATGATTAATTATTCATGCAGATTAAATGCTACTTTTGCGCTGGGAGAACCTACTGATGGCGAGATAGCATTTATGTCACAGTCCGGAGCTTTGATTACTGCTATACTGGATTGGGCAACTACTCAAAAAATTCCAATGTCAAAATATGTATCTGTAGGAAATAAATGCGATATTGCTGAAAAAGACCTTTTTGAATTCTGGGCAGAAGATCCAAGCTGCAAGGTCATAAGCGCGTATATAGAAGGTATCAATGACGGCAGGCAGTTTATCGATATGGCTTCAAAAGTAACAAAGAAAAAACCAATAGTAGCAATAAAAGCTGGAAATACTGCTGCAGGGGCAAAGGCTGTATCTTCTCACACAGGTTCACTGGCAGGTTCAACCAAGGCTTATGATTGCGCTTTAAAGCAGGCAGGAATAATGAGAGCCAGGACAATAAGAAATCTTTTTGATTATTCGACGGCTTTTGCGTATCAGCCTCTTCCAAAAGGCTCAGAAGCTGTCATCATAACTAATGCCGGCGGTCCCGGCATAATGGCTACTGATGCCTGCGAAGAAAATGATATCAAGCTGGCATCGCTTGATCCAAAAACAGTTGAAAAATTAAAGGAATTTTTACCCTCTGCCGCTAATTTTCATAATCCGATAGATGTTCTTGGAGATGCACTTGCGGATAGATATGAAAAGACATTAGAAACTGTTATTGAAGATAAAAATGTTAATGCTATTATTGTTCTTCTTACTCCTCAGTCAATGACACAGATTGATGAGACAGCAAAAGCAATAGTAGAAGTTTCGCAGAAATCAAAAAGAAAAATTCCTGTGATTGCATGCTTTATGGGCGGAAGCGGAGTAAAAAGCGGTATTGATTTACTAATGCATAATAGAATACCATGTTATGACATCCCCGAAGGAGCAGTTGCAACTTTGAAAGTAATGATTAATTATGCTGAATGGGTAAACAAAAAAGTTGAGGAAGTTCAGAAATTCGATGTAGATAATAAAGCAGTAAGAAAAATTTTTGAAGAATGCAGGAAAGAAAAAAGATTTGAGCTTGGCGAAACTGAGGCTAGAAAAATCCTTGAAGCGTATAAAATAAGAGTGCCGCAGGCGATAACTGCAAAAGATGTTGAAGAAGCAAAAAAATTTACCTCGAAAGCTGGTTATCCTGTTGTGCTTAAAATAGATTCTCCTGACATTTTACATAAAACAGATGTTGGCGGGATAATAGTTGGAGTAAAGAATGATGCTGAGCTTGAAAAAGGATTTAAAGAGATAATGGAAAGTGTTAAATCAAAGAAACCTGATGCAAGGATAAAAGGAATATCAATTCAGGAAATGATAATTGACAAAAAAGAAACAATTATAGGGATAAATAAAGATCCCCAATTTGGTCCTATGGTTATGTTTGGTCTTGGTGGTATTTATGTGGAAATATTAAAAGATGTATCATTTAGAATCGCACCTATCACAAAGAGCGATGCTTTTGATATGATAGATGAAATAAAGACCATTAAACTTTTAAAAGGTGCAAGAGGGGAAAAACCTTCTGATATCGAAAGTATTGTAGAAATCCTTTTAAAGATTTCCCAGCTTGTTACGGATTTTCCTGAAATAATGGAAATGGATATCAATCCGCTGTTTGTCAAACCTCAGGGTCTCGGGTCTATAGCCGGAGATGTAAGGATAAGGATATCCGAGTAAAATAAAAATAATCAAAAGGAGGGAATTATGGTTCCCCTGTATTTTGTCTCGAATGAAGCTTACTCAGGGAAAAGCTCTTTTTGTATTGCATTAGGAACTATTCTTTCAGATAAAGGATTAAAAGTAGGGTATATGAAACCTCTCGGGACTTTGCCTGCGAGATTTCAGGGTCAGACTATTGATGAGGATTCCCAATATGTAAAGGAAGTTCTTAAATTAAGTGATGAGCTGGAAGACATTTCTCCTATAGTCCTTACCCAGAATTATTACAGGGAAGGTCTCAAGAATGCTGATTTTTCAAAGGAATTTTTGAATTCTATTGAAAAATCTTATCACAGGATTAAAAAAGATAAGAATATTGTGTTAATGGAAGGTGCAAAGAATATTGAGCACGGAAGTTTTATAGGAGTTTCAGCCAGGGATATATGCACAAAACTTAAAGCAAAAACAATACTTATATTACGTTATTCCCCAGACATAGTTGACTATGTTTTGCTTGCAAAAGACTATTTAAAAGATAGTTTTGGAGGATTGATAATAAACTGGGTTCCTTCAAATCAGTCAGATTATCTTGATAATATACTTATTCCTTTCTTCAAGAAAAATTCAATTGAAGTTTTTGGCACTATTTTTTCTGATAAAACGCTGCTTTCAGTGACGATAAAAGAACTTGCTGAATTTCTTGAAGGGAAAATATTATCTGCAAAAGATAAGACCGATACGCTTATTTCTTCTTTTATGATAGGTGCAATGAGTGAAGAACAGGCAATTTCATTTTTCAGGCAGCAGACGGATAAAGCAGTTATTACAGGCGGGGACAGACCCGACATACAGCTTGCTGCTCTTGAAACAGATACCAAATGTCTTATACTCACAGGGAATTTTTCTCCCTCTTCTGTTGTTCTTAACAGAGCAGAAGAATTGGGAATACCTATAATACTTGTAGCATTTGACACTTTAAAGACTACGGATAAGATCAATGAGATACTGGGAAAAGTAAGATTCCATGAATTTACTAAGATTGATAAGATGGTTGAGATAGTAAAAAATAATATTAATATCGATAAATTAATTGGATTAAAGAAATAACTGTATCCAATTTTTTTCTAATTATGAATGATAAAATAAAAAACACAATTGTTTTAGATGCAATGGGAGGAGATTTTGCTCCTATTGAAATATTAAAAGGTGCTATTGAAGCAAAGAAACTATACGATTGCAATATTATAATTACAGGAATTAAGGAAAAAATAAAACAATCACTGGAAGAAATCCAGGAAGACCCTTCTATTTTTGAGATAGTCCATTGCAGCCAGGAAGTCCTAATGAACGATCATCCCGGGGAAGTTATTAAACAAAAAAAAGACAGTTCTATATTTGTAGGGACTAAAATAACATCTGAAAATGAAAACAGTGCATTTGTTTCTGCAGGTAATACTGGTGCAGTTATGGCCTCATCGCTTATTAATATTAAAAGAATCAAAGGGGTGCTTAGGCCTGCAATTGCCGTAGTAGTGCCTCTTGCCGAAAAGAAAATAGTATTGATTGATGCAGGCGCTAATGCAGACTGCAAACCACAATACCTGGCACAGTTTGCTAAAATGGGGAAAATTTTTGCAGAAAGCATACTTAAAAGTGAAAATCCCAAGATAGGTCTTGCAAACGTAGGAAGTGAAGAAGGAAAGGGGAACGAGCTGGCAGTACAGTCTTACCAGCTTATAAAGGATATAAAAGATATAAATTTTATAGGAAATATTGAAGGAAGAGATATTTTTGATGGATTATGCGATGTTGTAGTTTGTGATGGATTTACAGGTAATATATTATTAAAATCAATAGAAGGAATAGCCAAATTATTTTTTAGAGAGATAAAAGGAATCTTAAAGGCAAATATAGCGTCTAAAATAAGTGCAGTATTTCTTAAAGATTCTTTTATGGGGATGAAGAGAAAATTTGACTATGAAGAATATGGCGGTTCATTTTTGATAGGAGTCAATGGAATTGTGATTATTTCACATGGAAGTTCAAAATCAAAAGCAATAAAAAATGCAATAAGAGTTGCAATAGAGGGTCAGAATTATTCTTTAGTCGATAAAATCACTGAATCAATTAATAATTAAAAACCGGTATTTGTCATGGAGGAAAAATGGAAAATTTCGAAAAAGTCAAAGAGATCCTGGTAGATGTTTTAGGTGCAAATTCTGAAGATATTAAACCTGAAAGCAAATTTGTCGATGATCTGGGTGCAGATTCGCTGGATCTCGTAGAATTGATAATGTCTCTTGAGGATAAGTTTCAGATTGAAATAAGTGATTCAGAAGCTGAAAATATAATTACAGTTCAGGATGCATTGAATTATATAGAAAAAAATTCTAAGTAGAACTTCAAAATGTATGAAGAAGGATTGTATACAAAAAAAATATTACTCTGGCTCTTTAGATTAAAAATAATACCAGGTGATTTAAAATTATATTATACAAGCCTTACTCATAGGTCTTTTGCTCATCAAATCAATAAAAATTCCAGAGGGAATGAACAGTTTGAATTTCTAGGTGATTCTGTACTATCTTTTATAATAACAACTTATCTGATAGAAAAATATGGTCATCTTACTGAAGGAAAGCTTGCCAAGATAAGATCTTATCTTATAAAAAAATCTACTCTAGCTTATTTTGCTCTTGAAATCAATCTAAGAGAGTATGTGTTATTAAGTGAAAATGAAGAACAGTGCGATGGCAGAAAAAAGGAATCAATTTTAGCAGACAGCTTTGAAGCTTTTATAAGTGCGGTTTTTCTCGATAAAGGTATTGAATTTACAAAGAAATGGTTTTTTGAATTATTCAAACCTTTCATTGATGAAAGCATAAACAGTCATGATATTTTCGACTATAAGACGTATTTACAGGAAATACTGCAATCAAGGGGCATGCCTCTTGTCAAATATAAGTTAGCAAGCGCAGAGGGTCCCGACCATGATAAATTATTTCATTCTGCCGCAATGATAGAAAATGAAATAATAGGAATTGGCTCAGGAAAAAGCAAGAAAATATCTGAGCAGGCTGCTGCAAAGAATGCATTGGAAAAGTATGTAAATAAGCCAGTTTAGATTTAATTGACTACGGGCGTCTTTTAATATAATTTATTAAATCAGGCATTTTATTTGTTAAAGGAAATCATTTGTTTTTAAAAAATATTAATTTAAGAGGATTTAAATCTTTCGGGACAAAAAATAGTCTTGTTTTTGAAAAAGGAATATGCATGATTGTCGGGCCTAACGGAAGCGGCAAGAGCAATATAGTTGACGCAATATCCTGGGTACTTGGAGAGCAGAGCCCGAAATCATTAAGAGGCTCTACAATGGGGGATGTTATTTTTAAAAGCAAGAATGAAGAACTGGCTATTGCAGAAGTCTCACTTATATTTGATAACTCCGACAGAACGCTTCCTGTCGAGTTTTCTGACGTTAAATTTACAAGGAGAGTTTATCTAAGGGGAGGAAGCGAGTACTATATTAATTCTTCTCCGGTAAGGCTTTCAGATATCCAGGACCTAATCTCCCAAAGCGGTATAGGGAAAGGCTTGTACACTATTATAAATCAAGGGCAGATACATAATATAATAATGTATAAAAATATAGAGAGAAAACAAGTTATCGATGAAATAATAGGAATATCCAGACATAAAATCCGCAGAGATAAGTCTAAGTCAAGATTGTCAAGTGTTTCTGAAGATATCGACAGGATAAATGATCTCATTAAAGAAATAAAAAGAACCATGGATCCTTTGGAGATAGAAGCCAGAAAATCAAAGGAATTAAGCAAAATAGTTTCAGAATTAAAAGAAATCGAATTATCTTTATTTATAGCAAATATCAACAATCTTAATTCTCAGTGGGATATTGAAAATAAAAAAACTGAAGAAAATCTTAAGGAAATTAAAGACATAGAGGAAAAATTAAATGAATTAAATGACAGTAGAATAATGTTCGAAGATGAACATAATATTCAAAAATCTGTTTTATCGGATTTTGGAGAAAAAATAAATAATTTCAATTTTTATTTGAACAAGCTTGACAGCATTAAACTATTGATAAGCAATCGCCAGACTTCCGTTGAAACGGTAGTTAATATGATTAATTTCAGTTTGAAGAATATCTCCGGAAAAAAAGATTCTTATAGCGGGGATAAGCTTGGCAAGGACAGAAATCAATTGGTTTCTGTCCTTAATGCTATTGCAAAAGAAATCAATAAATACAGCGAAATATTTGAAGATATTTCTAAAAAGCTCGATGAATTGGTTAAACCGGAATACTTCGATGATATAAGCAACAAATTCAATAAATTAAATAATATACTTTCTAAAATCAGTGTAATAGTTTTAAAAGAAATAAATTCTCAAAAAACAGGTAATGAATTACAGAAAAAAGTCATATCTGTTAGTACGGATAATGATATCAACAAAAAAACTTTAAAGCTGGATAATGTTAAGAAGGAAGCTAATAAGATAATAGGTGAAATCAATATTCTGTCCAAAATATTGGAGAAATTCTTAATTCATTCTGTAAGGCTTGAAAAACATATAAATTCAGAATTTGAGAGGAAAAAGAAGGAATATGATAAGAAAGCTGCATTGTATAATAGTTTTGATGAAAAGATAAACATGCTCAATTCAAGGAAAAATTTTCTTGATAATGACTCTTACAGGTCTGATTTGAAAAAAGAACAGATAAAGGAAAAAGTACGGGACCTTACCATAAAGATTTTTGATGATTATAATCTTTCATTAGATTTCATTCTGAAAAATTATCAGGAATCAGAAAATCCGGAGGATTCTGAAAAAAAATTGAGATATCTGAAAAGTCAGTTTCAAAGTTATAAAAATATTAATCCCAATGCTCATCTAGAGTATGAAAAGATAAAAGAGAGATTTGATTTTCTGAGCTGCCAGAAGGAAGATCTGGTAGAAAGTAAAAAAGAGCTGGAAAAAATAATAAATGACCTGAATATTGAAATAAAAAATTTCTTTAATGAAAAGTTTCAGGAGATAAATGAAAATTTTAAATTTTATTTTAAGATACTTTTTCCGACAGGTGAGGGCGAGCTAATAATCAGGAATAGCGACGATTACGGGGAAGACGATTTTGGCATAGATATAAAAGCTGATACCGGCAGCAATAAAAGCGTATCTTTACAGCTTCTTTCAGGAGGAGAAAAAGCATTGGTTTCCATAGCTTTCCTTTTCTCAATATTTGCAACAAATTCATCACCGTTTTACATATTTGATGAAATAGATGCTGCTCTTGATGATGCGAATCTTGACAGATTTTTAACACTTGTAAAAACTTTTTCGGAAGACAGGCAGACAATAATAATAAGCCACCAGAAAAAAACTATGGAAATCGCCGACATAATTTATGGTTTTTCAATGCAGTCTAATGGTGTAACAAAAATAGTTTCAGAGAAACTTAAGATGGCAAATGTTTAAATTACTAAAAAATCTGAATTATATTTGGAATAAGTTTACAAAAGCAGGAGATGATTTCTGGGACTTGCTTGAAGAAGAATTAATTCTTGGAAACATAAGTTTTGAAACTGCAGATATACTTATCAAGAAACTAAAAGAGTATAGCTATAAAGAAAATATCATTGATGCATCGATTTTAAAAGCCCGGTTAAAAGAGTATATTCTTGAAATACTGCAGCCTGATGAAAACAATCATAGTCTAAATATGGGTCCATTAAAACCGGCAATCTTTTTGATAGTGGGAGTAAATGGTGCAGGGAAAACGAGTAGTATTGCCAAACTTGCTAATCTTTTAGCAAAGAAGGGAAAAAAAGTTATAATATCGGCAGCGGATACTTTTAGGGCTGCTGCAATTGAGCAAATACAATATTTCGGAGAAAAGATGGGAATAGAAGTAGTCCATCACCAGCGTTTTTCTGACCCCGGAGCAGTTGTTTTTGATAGCATCGACAAGGCAACTGCAAAAGATGCAGACATAGTAATTATTGATACAGCTGGAAGAATGCAGACTTCTTCAAATCTTATGGATGAACTAAAAAAAATAAAAAGAGTAATAATGAAAAAAATAGGAAGAGAACCTGATGAGATATTGCTTGTAATTGATTCCAATGTTGGGCAGAATGCAAAATCCCAGGCTGAAATTTTCAATGATTCAATAGGAGTTACCGGAATAATACTTACAAAAACTGACAGTACTTCAAAGGGAGGAATAGTAATTACTATAAAGAATGATTTAAAAATACCTATAAAGTTAGTAACTTATGGAGAGAAAATCGAAAATATAGATTATTTCGACCCTAATGAATTTGTAAATGAGATGATTGGATAAGAGATATGTTTGAATTTCTGACATCTAAATTTGAAGATTTATTTTTCAAAATTAAAAATAAAGGAAAAATAAGTCCTAAAGATCTTGACGATGCGTTAAGAGAGATCAGGCTTGCTTTGCTGGAAGCTGATGTTAATTTCAGTGTTGTAAAAGAACTGCTGGATAATATTAAAAGCAAATCACTAGGAGAAAATATTCTTGAAAGCCTTACGCCTTTTCAGCAGGTAATAAAAATAGTTAATGAAGAAATGACAAAAATACTTGGCGGAGGCTCAAGTCTTGTAAACTTTTCTCAAAGAATACCAACAGTGATCATGCTTGTCGGTCTTCAGGGGACAGGGAAAACAACTGTAAGCGTAAAACTTGCGAATCTTCTTAAAACAAAGTATTCAAAAAAAGTGGGTCTTGTTGCTGCAGACATATACAGACCTGCAGCAGTACTTCAGTTAATAGACTATTCCAAAAAAATAAATTGTGAAGTTTATCATGAAGATAATAATAAGGATCCCGTAAAAATAGCTAAAAATGGAATAGATCACTTAAGGAAGAATTATTCAGATGTGGTTATCATAGATACTGCAGGGAGGCTTCAGATAGATGAAGAAATGATGGCAGAAGCAGTATCAATCAAAAAAGAAGTTAAACCGCATCAGATATATCTGGTTGTCGATTCCATGTCAGGCCAGGAAGCAGTAAATGTTGCAAAGGAATTTAATCGGCATCTTGAATATGATGGAATTATCCTTACCAAGCTTGACAGCGATTCAAGAGGCGGTGCTGCTTTATCTATAAATCATGTAATAAAAAAACCTATAAAATTCATATCTACAGGTGAGAAGATAGAAGATTTTGATATTTTTTATCCTGACAGAATGTCCTCTCGTATCCTTGGTATGGGTGATGTTCTTTCGTTAATAGAAAAAACTGAAAAAATAATAGATGACAAAAAAGCAAAAGAACTTGAAGAAAAAATTTACAAAAACGAACTTAATTTTGAAGACTTTGTCTATCAGTTAAAAAGTATAAAAAAAATAGGCTCTTTTGATAAAATACTTGGGATGCTTCCCATGATGGGGAAGAATAAAGCCCTTAAAGGAATTAAAGTTGACGATAGGCAGCTAGATAAAATAGAAGCCATAATCAATTCGATGACTCTGGAGGAAAGAAGACAGCCTCATTTAATAGGTGGCAGCAGAAAAAAAAGAATTGCAAACGGGAGCGGGACAAATGTCAGTGATGTAAATAACCTGCTTAAGCAATTTGAAAATACCCGTCAGCTTTTAAAACAGTTTTCAGGTGGGACGGGAAGAAAGAATTTTGATTTTATGAATGGCAGGTTTTAAAATATTATTATAAAAAAATAACTATTATTATATTAATTTATTATATTTTTTTAGTGTATAAAAACAACTTTAAAAAAAATTTTGCAAGTTTTTTATAAATCTATATAATTTTAAACAATGTGAAAATATGGTTATACACCGATACAGGAGGAATTGATTTGAGCGTAAAGATTAGACTAACGAGAATGGGTTCTAAGAAGCAGCCATTTTATAGAATTATTGTTGCAGACGGCCGTTCTCCTCGTGATGGAAGATTTATTGAAAATATAGGCACATATGATCCTAAGACAAACCCCTCGACAATCGAGCTTAATAAAGAAAAAGCTATGGACTGGCTAAAGAAAGGTGCAACTCCTACAAATACTGTTAGGAAATTGTTTGATATAGTCAATTTAAAAAGCGATAGTGAAAGTAATCAATAACTGGAGGTAAATAGTGAAAGAATTACTAGAGTACATGGTTAAAGAATTGGTTGACACCCCTGATGATGTACAGATAACTGAAGAGGAGGAAGGAGACAAGACTGTTATTTTTAAGCTTAAGGTTGCCGAGAATGATTTAGGCAAGGTTATAGGGAAAAAAGGCAGGACAGCTAATGCTTTAAGAGTCGTTATGAGAGCTGCATCTGCAAAAAGAGGAAAATCATCTATAGTTAAGATTATTGATTGAATTTGTTAATTTATATATATTTTAGACATTTAAATGTCTGAAAAAGATTTTGATTTAAGATTAGTTGGGATAATCAGTAAACCTCACGGAATAAAAGGTGAGGTAATATTAAATATAATTACTGATTATCCCAGTACTATTTTACCGGGACTTATATTGCTGCTTAGAGATTCTGACAGGGATTCACTTGAAATAGAACAAATAAAAAATCCTGATTTTTCAGTGCGTAAAAGCGCAATTGTTAAATTCAAAGAAATAAATAATCGTAATGATGCCGAATCTTTAAGAGGAAGCAGGCTCTATCGAAAAGATATAGAACTACCTGATACGAACGAAGAAATTTTCTGGATAGACGATCTTATAGGTTGTATTATTGAAAATCCTGAAGGAGTTGTATTAGCTAAAGTACTAGAGGTTCTTCAAGGGATAGCAAATGATAGTCTCCTTGTTGAAAAATTATCTGATAATATTAAAATATCAGGGGTAAAAGGAAAGCAATTTTATATTCCTTTAACAGAAGAATATATAAAAAGCATAGATAGCAAATTAAGAAAAATAATTATTAATAAAATCCCGGAATATATTTAGTCTAAAAAATTTTTTATAAAATTAAAAAATAAGCAAAATCAGATCAATAATAATGATAATCGATGTAATAACAATTTTTCCTGAGCTTATTGAAAATTTCAAGGAGTATGGCGTAATAAAAGAAGCTTTCAATAAAGAAATAATAAAGCTTAATGTTCATGACCTAAGAGATTTTTCGAAAGACAGGCATCGAAAGGTTGATGACAAACCTTATGGCGGTGGATTTGGCATGGTGATGACGGCACAGCCTTTTTTTGATGCAGTCAGCTACATAAAGAAGGCTAATGGACGTGTAAAGAAGAAAAACCAAAAGACAATACTATTTACTCCAAGAGGTAAGGTGTTAAATCAGGCATTAATCAAGGATTTGTCTGGCCTGGAAAATATAATAATGCTTTGCGGAAGATATGAGGGCGTGGACGAAAGAGTAACTGAATTAATAGTTGATCTGGAAGTTTCAGCAGGAGATTATATCCTTACAGGTGGCGAGCTTCCTGCGATGATCCTTATTGATAGCATTGCACGTCTAATGCCTGGAGTGATTCACAGTATTGAATCCCTTGAGGTAGAGTCTTTCGAGAAAAATCTTCTTGAATATCCCCAATATACAAGACCGCTAAACTTCAAGGATAAAAAAGTCCCTGAAATATTGCTAAGCGGCAATCATTCTGAAATTGAAAAATGGAGGAAAAGGAAGTCTGAAGAGATTACTAAAAAAAGAAGGCCGGATTTATTTGACAAATCCTTTTAAATTATTTATATTCTTAAGGTTATTTTTTAAATAAATAAAGATTAAAATTTTTATCATAGATTTGGAGAAAAGATGAACGGGCTTGAAAAGATAGAAAGCAAATACTATAGAAATGATATACCTGATTTTAAACCTGGAGACAAAGTAAAAGTAAATATAAAGATTAAAGAAGAAAACAAAGAAAGAATCCAGGCTTTTTTAGGCATTGTCATTAACAGACAGAGCAGCGGTTTAAATGAAACTTTTACTGTAAGAAAAGTATCCTTTAATGTTGGGGTCGAAAGGACATTTCTTATTAATTCTCCAATGATCCATTCGATAGAAAAAGTAAATACAGGTATCGTTAGAAGAGCCAAATTATATTATCTAAGAGATAAAATAGGTAAGAAGTCTAGAGTAAAGACTGTTGAACAATAGAAATTAATATTTAATTATTTTGCCAATGGGCAAACACTTGCTTTCTTCAAAAAAAGAAAAAAGTCGCTCCAAGGAATTATTGTCATATTTGATTGTTATTCTTTGTGCTGCTTTAGTATCAATCCTTTTCAGAATATTTCTTTTTGAACCTTTTATAGTACCTTCTCCTTCTATGGAACCAACTCTAATGGTCAATGACAAGGTTATAGTAAATAAATTTTCTTATAAATATTTTGGCATTGAAAGAGGGGATCTGATAACTTTTCATTCGCCTATTGACAATAATAAAGATCTCGTAAAAAGAGCAATTGCTTTTGAAGGAGAAACTATTACCCTCAAAGATGACGGAAGCATTTATATAAATGATGAAAAACTTGAAAGAGATTTTTACAATCCCAATGATAAACCCATATATCGGGAAGAGTCATATAAAATCGGCAAAAATGAAATTTTTGTAATGGGGGATAACAGAAATAACAGTTATGACAGCAGATATTTCGGACCTGTTATGGAAACTGAAGTATTCGGAAAAGTTTTTTTTATCTACTGGCCGCCATCACGAATAAAAGTTGTCAACTAAGCGTATTTAAGGCTTTATATGGATTTATCTGAATCTAAAAGGATTATCGACCTTTCAGTATTTGAAGACAATCTTTATCTGCAGGGATATGAGACTGTTGCCGGTATCGATGAAGCTGGAAGAGGTGCTCTTGCCGGACCGATAGTTGCAGCAGCAGTGATTCTTCCTAGAAAAAATTATTTTATTGAAAAAATAAACGACTCCAAGAAATTAAAAGAAGAATTCAGAAATGAACTTTATGATAAAATAATCAATTCCTGTATTTCCTATGGAATAGGAAAGATAGGCTCTAGGTTAATTGATTCCATAAAACTTGGGAATGCAAATAAAGAGGTATTTAAAAAAGCTCTTTATAATTTAAAGAAAAAACCTGAAATTGTAATAACAGATGCACTTTCCATAGATTCAGAAATACCTGTATTGCCGATTATCAACGGGGATGAGTTATGTGTCTCGGTGTGTGCTGCTTCAATCATAGCTAAAGTATTCAGAGATAGAATAATGGTAAAATTTGATGAAATATATCCAGGGTACGGTTTTAAAAATAATAAAGGATATGGCACGGCAGAGCATATAAAATCAATAAAAAAACTAGGTTTTTGTCCGATACACAGAAAATCCTTTCATATTAATGAATTTTTTCAGGGAAGTTTCTTTTAAATGAAAAAGAATAATAAACTGATAGGAAAAGTTGGAGAAATAATCGCTGCAAGCTACCTTATGGAAAAAGGATACAATATAATTAAAAAAAATTTTTTATCCAAATTTGGTGAAATAGATATTATTTGTGAAAAAAAAGACTGCTATTATTTTTTTGAAGTAAAAACAAGACTTAATGATGAACATATAAAGCCTTTTGAGTCTGTAGACAATAGAAAAATCAGGAAGATATTAAATACAATGTATTTTTTTCTTCAGAAGCACGGGAAACTATCTTTTGACAAAGACAGAAAATTAAAAATAATTTCACTTACCTTAAATGAAAACCTGTATGCAGCTGTCTCCCTAATAAAAGATTTAAATGAAATTGATTATGAAAATATCCTGGAAGGCGAAGATTATAAAATAGAAATATTAGATGTATACATATAATATATAAATATGCAATTGCATATATGCATAATATGTATTATAATATTTCTATGTTTTTTAATATAGATAGTTTTGCCCTATCAGGAATTGATGCTGTAAAAATAAATGTAGAGATTAATATTTCAAACGGTCTCCCTACTTTTTCCATAGTCGGGCTTCCTGATAAAAGCATTAATGAATCAAAAGACAGGGTAAGAGCATCAATACTAAATTCTGGATTTAAGTTTCCGCAAAAAAAAATAGTAATCAATCTTTCTCCGGCGGATATAAGAAAAGAAGGTCCTTATTATGATCTTCCTATTGCTCTAAGCATTCTAGCTTTAAGCAACCAGATTAAAAACAGCTTCCTTAAACAGTCTAGCTTTATAGGAGAGCTATCTTTAAACGGAAAAATCAATTCTGTAAAAGGGATATTGTCTATGGCCGAAAAGGCTAAAACAATAAATAAAGATTATTTTTTTGTACCTGATAATAATTTCAACGAAGCTTCGATGATAAAAGGCATTAAAATAATTCCCTGTAATAATCTGAAACAATGCGTTTCACTTTTGGAAGAAGAAGAAAAATCGCTTAAATATTTTAATTCTGTAACTGCTGTTAAAAAAAGCAATAAGGATTTTTATTCAGAAAAATCAGCTACAGAAAGTCCTATTGACTTTAATGAGATAAGTGGTCAGTTAAGGGCAAAAAGGGCAATGGAGATCGCTGTAAGCGGGTTCCACAATATTCTGCTTGTAGGTCCTCCGGGTTCCGGAAAATCCATGCTTGCCAAAAGGTCTTTAACCATAATGCCGGAACTTAGCTTTGATGAGAGCATAGAAGTTACTAAAATATACAGTATTTATAAAAAAAGTATTAAAAATCTTATTACAGAGAGGCCATTTAGAAATCCCCATCATTCAGTATCACTTGCAGGAATGATAGGTGGAGGTTGCAATATAAAGCCTGGGGAGGTAAGTCTTGCAAACAGGGGGATTCTCTTTCTTGATGAGTTTTCTGAATTTAATTCAAGGATAATTGAATCTTTAAGGCAGCCAATAGAAGATAAAACTATTGTAATTACCAGAAATGGCAATACCTTTAAACTGCCCTGTTTTTTTATGCTAATTCTTGCTATGAATCCCTGCTATTGCGGCTTTTTTAAAGATAAGGAAATAAAATGCCGCTGTTCTGCCAGAGAGGTGGAAAAATATTGGAGAAAGATTTCAGGTCCGATGATTGACAGAATAGATATACAGATAAGCATGAATAGAGAAAAACTAAAAGGCACTTGTGAAATGGACAGTGATAATTCAGACACTATAAGAACAAGAGTAAAAAAGACTTTCGAGGTACAGATAAAAAGAAATAATCTTTTTAATTTTAAATTCAATTCTCAGGCAAATACAGCTATCACAAATCACTGGGTAAGATCAGATTATTTAAAAAAGATGATAGTGGCATATGCAAGAAAATTAAATTTAAGCGCAAGACAAGTTTCAAGTCTTATAAAAGTATCCAGGACGATAGCGGATATGGAAAACTCAGATGATATAAATGAAGAACATTTAACTGAAGCACTCCAATATAAAATAATGCTTTCAAAAAATTATTTTTCCGATATGGCTTAAGAATTGTGGTACACATAAATAAAGAAACTATAAAAATATTAAATTTAATTCTTAATGAAAATAGAAAACCTTCTGATATCTCAAGGACATATAAGGAATCAAAACATTTTAATCCTGAAATACAAAAGACGAGCAGATCAGATTTTATTTATGAAAAACAATCTTTAGAAAATAAATGCTTTAAAAAAAAATTAGAAAAACAAATAATCGGATCATTAAATAAAAAAGAATTCCATATCATCAATATTGCGCAAGAAATATATCCCTATCTATTAAGAGAAATATTTTTCAGCCCTCCTTTGCTGTTTTGCAAAGGAATGACTGAAATTTTAAAAAATAAATTATGCATAGCAATTGTGGGGACAAGGAAATGCAGCAAATATGGGATAGAGGTAGCAAGATTCTTAAGTCGAGAGCTTTCAATTATTGGTTTTACGATTGTAAGCGGTATGGCCATAGGCATTGACAGGATAGCGCATGAAACTGCATTAAACGAAAACGGCAGGAGTATAGGTGTTCTGGGAACAGGTATAGATATTGAATATCCTCCAGAGAACAAAGACCTTTTTAAACATATGCTAGAAAAAGGTTGTTTGGTAACAGAATTCTTCCCTTCCGTAGGGCCATTAAAACAGAATTTTCCGGCTAGAAACAGAATAATTTCCGGCATCAGCACAGGAGTTATAATAGTTGAAGCTGGAGAAAAAAGCGGAGCAGTCATTACTGCTAGAACAGCAGTTAAGGAGAATAGAGAAGTATTTGCAGTTCCAGGGAATATATTTTCAAATAAGAGCTGCGGGTGCCATAAGTTAATACAGAGCGGAGCTAAACTCATTCATGATATTGACGATATACTTATTGAACTTGATAACTATTTAAAAGAATATGGTAGTACGGCCGGGATACATAAGAATGATAAAGGAAAATACCAAAAGAAAATAAATGAATCCGGAACAATTGATTTGCCGGTACCTCAATATCAAAAGAAAAACTTTTTCAAAGTACTGAAATGTATTGGATATAGTGAAAAAAGTTTTGAAGAGATACATAAAACAACAAACATAGATAGAAATAAATTACTGCAAATATTATCGTTTCTCCAGTTGAATGATTATATAATTGAAAAAAGCTTCAATAATTATATATTGAATAAATAGAATAATAATATAATAATAAATAATTAATAAATCATCATGACTGGAGAGTAAATGTTCTTAAGAAAAAAGACAGAAAAACCAAAAAGTCCTATAGGATTAGTTTTATACGAATATGATGAGAATTATAATAAAAAAATAAATAATATTATAAAAATTGCAATTTCCGGAGGAAAACTAAACTCTAAAAGGAATTCAAGAATCTTTAAAACAATCATGGCTGATTTTCAAAAAATGAAAGCTAGCATATCAAAGGAAAAACTAAAAGTTGATTATAGATCCGACAAAGCCAGGGACATGATAATTGAAATGATTGAAAGTTTAGAGAAAATTATTAATGCCCTGGATGGAGAAGGCCTTATAGGTGATGATAAAAAAATAAGCACAATTAAAGGAATTCACCAGGAAATAAAAGAAAAAAGAGATTTAATACGTACAAAACTAAAAGATGTTGAATCTGATTATTACTAGTTATAAAGTCATTGAATAATGATAATAAGCAAGAGCATAGAACTATTTGAAAAATTCATTATATTTGAAAAAAATCTTTCTCCGAATACTATAAAAGCCTATAAAAACGACCTTTCAATATTAGAATATTTTTTGAAAAAAGAAAAAATAATAGATACTGAAGAGATAGATTACAAATTTTTTAAGGATTTTTTAAAATTCCTAGACAGATATAATTACAGTAATCGCAGCACTATAAGGAAATTATCTACTTATATTAATTATTTTAAGTTTCTTGAGCACAATAAGCTTATAAAAATGCAATTAAGCCAGAAAATTTCAGTCCCCAAACGAGAAACGAGATTTTATGATTTTTTATCAGAAGAAGAAATCAAAGTATTCCTTGAAAATATTTCTCCTGATGATGAAATAGGGATAAGAGATAGAGTGATTTTCGAAATATTTTATTCTACTGGCGTGAGAATAAGCGAACTTGAGAGCATTAAAATGAAAGACATTGATTTTAAGAATGATGAAATAAAAGTAGTCGGCAAGGGAAGAAAAGAAAGGATTGTCTTTTTAAACACCGAAGCAAATCTTTATTTAAACAAGTACATAAAAATCAGGAATTATTTTCTTTATGATAAAAAAAATAATTCATATAAGAATAATGAATATCTTTTTCTAAATAAAAGAGGGGGTAAATTATCCCAGAGATATATAAGAAGACTTCTTGCAAAATATATCAATGCTTGTGATTTAAAAAAACATATCTCCCCTCATGGACTGAGGCATAGCTTCGCAACGCATCTTTTAGAGGAAGGAGCAAGCATAAGAGCTGTTCAGGAACTATTAGGGCATTCAAGCTTAAATTCAACCCAGATATATACTCATCTTAATCTGAAGAAGATGAAAGAAGATTTTAAGAAATTTCATCCTAGGGCAAAATAAGTAAATACAGGCTTAATAATCACTGCAAAAATATTAAATTAATTCATTTGCTCAAATAAATATATTATGTTAAAATTTTCCAGAAAAAAATACACACACCGCAAGCTTGAAAATGGTGCTCAATACCTGCGGTGGAGGAAAAACCATTAATTTTAGGAGGAAAATTGAACGAAGTAACTATTAAACAGCTTCTTGAAGCTGGCGTGCATTTTGGTCATCAGACCCGCAAATGGAACCCCAAGATGAAAAGATATATATTTGCTGCAAAAAATGGAATATATATCATCGATCTTCAGCAGACTATGGTATTTTTAAAAGAAGCTTATGAATTCTGTAAAAATATTGCTGCAAATAATGGAGTAATCTTGTTTGTGGGAACAAAAAAACAAATTCAGGATATTGTTGAAAAAAATGCTAAAGAGTGCAATATGCCATATGTAAAGAATAGATGGCTTGGAGGCACCTTGACAAATTTTGAAACTATTCTTAAAAGGATAAAAAGAATAGAAGAAATTGAGAGAATGGAACAGGAAGGGGTCTTTGAAAAGTTACCTAAAAAAGAAGTTCTCGGGATACAGAATGAATATGAAAAACTAAATTATAATATCGGCGGCATAAGGGATTTAAAAGGTATTCCTGATGCATTGTTTATTGTAGACCCTCACAAGGAAGAGATAGCGGTAAAAGAAGCAAAAAAACTTGGAGTTCCTATTGTTGCGATAACGGATACCAATTGTGATCCTGATGATATTGATTATTTAATACCTGGAAATGATGATGCAATAAGGGCATGTAATCTCATTACGGGTGTTATAAGCGATGCAGCAAAAGAAGGAATTTCAAATGCTTCCGTTATAAAAGCAGATATCGAAAAAGAAAAAAAAGAGAAAGAAGAAACAGACAAAGCTCTTGCAAGCGAGAACAATCTTGAAGATGAAGCTCCCCAGGAAGATGAAGTGTGGGCTTAATTATTAAAATTTCAGCTTATTAGAGTTTTTATAATAAGCTTAAAAAATAGGAGTGTGAAAAATGGTAGAAATAAAAGCAGGGCAGGTAAAAGAATTAAGGGATAAATCTGGAGTAAGCATGATGGAGTGCAAAAAAGCATTAGCAGAATCATGCGGAGATATGGCAAAAGCAGAATTGATTCTGAGGGAAAAGGGTCTTGCTGCTGCAAATAAAAAATCATCCAGAGCCGCAAATCAAGGACTTATAGATAGTTATATACATCTCGGTTCCAAGATAGGTGTTTTGCTTGAAGTAAATTGTGAAACTGATTTTGTTGCAAGAAATGAGATTTTTAAAGAGTTTGTTCATAATATTGCTCTTCATATTGCTGCTTCAGCGCCAAAATATGTTTCAAAAGAAGAAGTACCTGCTGAAATAATTGAAGCTGAAAAAGAAATTTATAAGAAACAAGCACTAAATGACGGAAAACCGGAAGCAGTTGTTGAAAAAATAGCAGAAGGCAAGATTAGAAAGTTTTATGAAGAAAATTGTCTTATAGACCAGCTATATGTAAAAAATAATGATATGACTATCGGAGATCTTCTTAAAGATGCAATACTTAAAATTGGTGAAAATATAGTTATAAGAAGATTCGTAAGATTTGTGCTTGGCGAAGAGGCATAATATTTTTTCTTGATTATAATAGTTATTAACAAGCAATATTTAATTTATTATTTTTAATGCATTCAATCATTTATAAAAGAGTCTTACTAAAAATCAGTGGCGAGTCACTGAAAGATGACAATGCCAGCGGAATAGATTTTAAAATAATGGACAGGATTGCGAATGAGATAAAAGAAGTCAGTGACTGGGGCGTCGAAATAGCTATTGTAATAGGCGGCGGAAATTTCTGGAGAGGTATAAATGCCAGCGAGCTTGGAATGGAGAGGGTTGCTGCTGATTATGCAGGTATGATAGCTACAATAATAAATGCTGTTGCTCTTCAAGATGCTCTTGAAAAAAAAGCTGTTATAACAAGAGTTCAGTCTGCGATAACAATAAAGGAAGTAGCTGAACCCTTTATTAGAAGAAGAGCAGTAAGACACCTTGAGAAAAAGCGTGTTGTGATTTTTGCTTGCGGAACTGGTAATCCGTATTTCAGCACAGACACCGCTGCAGCTTTGAGAGCTCTTGAGATTAATTCAGAAGTTATCTTCAAAGCAACAAAAGTAGATGGAGTATATGATAAAGACCCTATGAAATTCAATGATGCTATTAAGTTTGAAAATCTTACATATCTTGACGTAATAAAAAAAGGATTAAAAGTTCTTGACTCTACAGCGACTACCTTATGTATGGACAATGAGATTCCCATAGTAGTTTTTGATATTACAAAACCTGGAAATATTAAAAAAGCATTATCAGGTAAAAAAATAGGTACTTTGATTAGCAGGGGGTAAGAAAAATGAATGATATTCTTTTAGATGATGCTGCTAAAAAAATGAATATTACAATTGACAAGACTATTCATGAGTTTAATTCTATCAGGACGGGCAGAGCTTCAGTAAACCTGCTAGACAGGGTTACAATTGATTATTACGGGACAAAAACTCCTGTTAAGCATGTATCAAGCATCAGTGCTCCGGATGCCAGAACCATAGTAATTTCACCTTATGAAGCAAAATTTTTAAAAGATATTGAAAAACAGATACTTGTTTCAGACCTTGGCCTTAATCCTTCGAATGATGGAAAAGTAATAAGACTTATAATACCTTCATTAAATGAAGAAAGAAGAAAAGAGCTAGTCAAGATAGTTAAAAAAATTGCTGAAGAATCCAGGATTGCAATAAGGAATATCAGGAGAGAATCAATAGAAGAATTTAAGAAAATGGAAAAGAAATCAGAAATTACTGAAGATGATCTGAAAAAATTAGAAGATGACATACAAAAGCTTACTGATAGCAATATTGAAAAAATAAATCAAATACTTACCGAAAAAGAAAATGAAATAATGGAAGTGTAGGTGTTTTCCTATAAGATTTAATATTTTTTCAAGAGCAAATGATTCCAGAAAAAATCTTACGATAGATATTATAAAAAAAAATCCTGTTCCATTACATATTGCAGTAATAATGGATGGGAATGGCAGATGGGCTACAAGAAAAGGGCTTCCCCGTATTGCCGGCCACAGAGAAGGAGTTAAATCATTAAAATGTATTGTCCGTCTTTGTGCTGATCTTGGAATAAGATATGTTACAGCCTATGCTTTCTCAAGTGAAAACTGGAAAAGACCGGTAAGTGAAGTAAGCGGTCTTATGAAACTTTTTTATGAAACTCTCGCTTCAGAACTTGAAGATCTCAATAAAAACGGTGTAAAGATAATACTTTTAGGAGATAGGGGAAATATACCAGAAAAAGTGTTGAAAAGGTTTCAGGAAGCAGAAGAAATTACCGAAAATAATAAAAAAGTCATTCTAAATATTGCTTTTAATTATGGTGCAAGACAGGAAATAATAAATTCTGTTAAAAAAATATGCAGCCTGTTAAACGAAGGCTCAATAAAAGCTGATGAAATAAACGAAAAAATATTTTCAGATTTTTTATATACTAAGGATTTGCCAGACCCTGACCTGCTGATAAGAACCAGCGGAGAATACAGAATCAGTAATTTTCTTTTATGGCAGACTGCTTATTCTGAATTTTATTTTACAAGGACTTTATGGCCCGATTTCAGAGAAAATGAATTTTTCAAAGCCATTTCGGAATATCAAAAAAGAAACAGAAGGTTTGGTAAAATATAGCTATGAATATAGCACTACAATACATATATGCACTTCTTGCTTTTTCATTGATTATAATTGTTCATGAATTAGGTCATTTTGTTCTTGCAAAGATAAACAAAGTCCACGTTGAAGAATTCTTTATTGGAATGGGACCTAAATTACTAAAATTCAAATCAAAAAGCGGGACATTATGGGGGTTATCTGCAATCCCGGTAGGGGGATATAATAAGATAAGCGGAATGACCAGGGAAGAAGAAGTGCCCAAAGGCAAAGAAGAAAAGGTTTTTTATAAGAAACCTTACTGGTCGAAACTATTAATAATAATCGGCGGAGCTTTTTTTAATGTACTTTTTGCCTTTGTGCTGATATTCATTTTTTTCAGTATGGGCACATATTCAGCTACTAATAAAGTTGATTATATCCAGGAAAGTTCACCAGCTTATACTTTTGGTATCAAGAAGTATGATGAAATAATAGGTATAAATGATGTAGAAGTAAATAACTGGGAAGAATTTGCAGAAAATATAAAAAAATATCCTGGTGAAAAAATAAATTTGAAAATAATAAGAGATAATAAACAATTAGAAATAGAAGTTACCCTTGAAGAAAAAGAAGGAGAAGGCTATCTTGGAATAAGCCCAACAACTGAAAAACAAATACCCGGATTTTTCCAGTCATTAAAGGAAAGCCTTATATTCATAGGTGATTTCTTTATAAGTTTTTTCAAGCTTCTTGGCATGTTATTCACAGGACAGCTTGGCTTTGAAGAAGCAAGACCTGTTTCTCCAATAGGACTTGTTTCAATTTTCCAGCAGTCAGCCTCTATGGGTTTGCAGTATTTTATTATGATAATAGCACTTGTATCGCTTTTGCTTGGCTTTAGCAATATAATACCCCTTCTGCCTCTTGATGGCGGCCATATAATTGTACTGACAATTGAAGCAATAAAGAAAAAACCATTAAGCAAAAAAGCGATACAGATTTATAATTCAATAGGAATTGTTATTTTTATTTCTTTATTCCTTGTAGGCATAGTATTTGATATATTAAAGCCAATAAACATAATGAATATGTAGAAAATGGATATAAAAAGGAAACAAACTAAAGAAATAAAAATAGGAAAAAGGAAAATAGGTTCCGGCAATCCCATATTAGTCCAATCAATGACTAAAAATAAAACTTCTGATGAATTTTCCCTAATTGAAGAAATAAAAAATCTGATTTCAGCCGGTTGTGAAATTATAAGAATTGCAATAACCGATACGGAATCAATAAAAACAATAAAAAAATTTATAAAAAAGGGATTATTTGAAAATAATCCTCTTGTTGCTGATATTCAGTTCGATCACAGGCTTGCACTTGATTCCCTTGAAGCAGGAGCTGACTGCATAAGGATTAACCCCGGGAATATTGGAGGTATCGAAAAAACAAAAATAATAATAGAAAAAGCTAAAGAAAGAGATGCCTGCATAAGAATCGGTATTAATTCAGGCTCAATAGATAAAAAAATCTTAAAAAAAACCGGTAATAATATAAGAGAAGCTATTTTAGAGAATACTTTTGATTATGTAAGACTATTTGAAAATTGTGATTTTTATAATTTCAAAGTTTCCGCAAAGGCGTCATCTGTGATTGATTCTGTTTATATTTACAGGTCTCTTTCAGAAAAAATAAAATATCCCCTTCATATTGGAATAACAGAATCAGGAGCTGACTTTTTGGGAGCTATAA
>JAQVJB010000089.1 GCA_028695395.1 Actinomycetota bacterium
TTCTTTTCAAATTTTTATTTATTACAAAACCCTTTGGATTTTTTATTTTTTTACATTGTAAATTATGTTATAATTCAACGATTAAGAAATAGAACCTGTTCTATTTCTTATGTTTTAATTATTTAATACAATAATTAAACAAATTTAATAAATATTTTGCTATCAGGAGGAATAAATTGAAGAAGACAGCAATTATTATGCTTGTTATTGTGGCAATCTTTGCAATGGTAGGTTGTACCACTAAAGTTGCTGAAGAAAATAAGAGTATCGGTATAATCCAATATGTAGAACATGTGGCTCTTGATTCTGCCAGAGAAGGTTTTATTAAGGCTCTAAGCGACAAAGGTTTTGTGGATGGGGAAAATATAACAATAGATGTACAAAATGCACAGGCAGACCAAAGCAACCTTTCAACTATCAGTGACCGTTTTGTAAGCAATAAAGTTGATTTGGTGCTTGCTATTGCAACACCTGCTGCCCAGTCAATAGCTGGGAAAACAACTGAAATACCGATTATAGGAACTGCAATAACCGATTTTGTGGCTGCCAAGCTTGTTGATTCAAATGAAGCTCCCGGAGGCAATGTCACAGGAACAACGGATATGAATCCTATCAAAGAACAGATCGATCTTTTAAAGCAACTTGTTCCCGATGTAGAAACAGTTGGTGTAATTTATACGTCAAGCGAGGATAATTCGGTTGTTCAGGCAAAAATTGCAAAAGAAGCTATTGAAGCTATGGGTCTCCAGTATACTGAAGTCACTGTAACCAATTCAAATGATGTTCAGCAGGCAGCACAGTCATTGGTTGAAAAATGTGATGCAATGTATCTGCCTACTGACAATGTTTTAGCATCTGCAATGCCAGTAATATATGGAGTAACAGTTGAATCAAAGACACCTGTTATTTGCGGCGAGTCAGGCATGGTTGAAAACGGCGGGCTGGCAACACTTGGAATAAATTATTATGATTTAGGCTATCAGGCAGGACTTATGGGTGTTAAGATTTTAAAGGGTGAAGCAAATCCTGCTGAAATGCCGATTGAATCAGCAGCTGAATTCGATTTTGCGATTAACGGCACTGTTGCTAATGAAATAGGTTTGGAAATTCCTGAGGAACTTCAAGAATATATTATTGAACAATAATAAAAAATCCTTATAATACATCTAATGTAAAGAAGCTCAGATATTAGGTTCCTAGATTGTATTATTATTTGATTTGAAGATTTTTTAGATATGGGTTAAAGCTCTATGGTTCAGATATTCATGGGAGCAATTTCTCTTGGTCTTCTTTGGGCGATTGTTACCATTGGTGTTTATATAACTTACAGAATTCTTGCTATAGCAGACCTGACTGTTGAGGGAAGCATTGTAATGGGGGCAGCAATTGCTGCCTCGGCAATTATAAGAGGTGTCAATCCTTATATTGCAATTGCTATATCTTTTATAGGCGGTCTGCTTGCAGGTCTTGTAACAGGACTTCTGCATACTAAGTTGAAAATCCCTTCTCTTCTTTCCGGTATTCTTACAATGATTGCGCTGTATTCGATAAATCTGCGCATAATGGGAAAAGCAAATATTTCTCTTTTAAGAATGAATACTGCATATAGCGCATTTGAAAATCTTGGGGTAAACCATAACGGAGCAGTCATTATGGTTGGAATTATTTTCGTGGGATGTATAATCGGTATTCTCTACTGGTTTTTTGGAACCGAGATAGGATGTGCCATAAGAGCGACAGGCGATAATCCACAGATGGTAAGAGCTCAGGGTATTAATACGAATACAACAATCATACTCGGGCTCATGATAAGTAATGGATTGGTTGCTGTTGCCGGAGCGCTTATTGCCCAAAGCCAGAGCTTTGCTGACGTACAAATGGGCATAGGTTCTATAGTTATAGGTCTTGCTTCTGTAATTATTGGAGAAGTACTGTTTGGCAAAAGAAATTTTTTCAGCAGGCTTGTATCCCTTGTCCTGGGAGCTATAACATACCGGATTATCATTGCTCTTGTATTAAAACTTGGCATGTCTGCAAATGATTTAAAGCTGTTCACTGCTATAACTGTAGCTATTGCTCTTGCTCTGCCTGTTTTCCGTTCATACCTAAAACCTTTAAAAAAATCGATAAAGAAGGCGGAGTAATTGCTTAGTATTAAAAAAATCACCAAGGTTTTCAACCCAAGGACCATTAATGAAAAGATTGCACTGCATAATGTAAGTTTTACTTTAAAAGAAGGTGATTTTGTTACTCTTATCGGGGGGAATGGTTCAGGTAAATCAACATTACTAAACTGTGTAGCCGGAGTTTATCCGGTTGACCACGGCAATATTTTAATAGATGATATTAATGTCACAAATCTTTGTGAACATAAAAGAGCCGCCCTTCTTGGCCGGGTATTCCAGGATCCGATAATGGGTACTGCTGCCAATATGGGTATCGAGGAAAATCTGGCACTAGCTTACAGGCGAGGACAAAAAAGAGGACTTAAATGGGGTATTTCAAATAAAGAACGCGAGCATTACAGAGAAATACTGAAAACATTAGAATTAGGACTTGAGAATCGTCTCAGCACAAAAGTAGGACTTCTTTCAGGGGGTCAAAGGCAGGCGCTGACTCTATTAATGGCAACATTAAAAAGACCGAAGCTTCTACTTCTTGATGAGCATACTGCAGCGCTTGATCCAAAAACTGCACAAAAAGTACTCGAATTGAGCGATAGGATAATACAGGAAGAAAATCTTACAACGCTTATGGTTACCCATAATATGAAAGATGCAATCAAGCATGGTAACAGGCTAATGATGATGTATGAAGGCAAAGTAGTCCTTGATATAAAAGGTGAAGAAAAGAATAAGCTAACGGTAGAAGATCTGCTAGTAAGGTTTGGACATGTCAGCGGTGAAGAATTTGCAAATGACCGTGCTCTTTTAAGTTGAATATAATGATGTAATATCTGAGCTTATCAAAGTAAAATATATTCAGGGAATTAAAAAATACTCACAGAACTAATGAAACAAAAATTATTTTTTTTGCTTTAACCAGGAAATCCATGTAGTTTTCTGATATTTTTTATTTTCGATATCAACCAGCCATATCTCTAATTCCGGAAATGCTTCCGCAATTCTTTTCCAGGCAACTTTATGGATTTTCGCTCTTATTGGCATTAGTTTTTTTGAAAAAGAAGGCATTGCTATAATGCAATGTCTGCAATCTTTTTCATTTAATCTTGATAATGAACTGAAAAAGGCTTCATAAAAATCTCCGACTCTTTCTAATCCGGATTCAGCATAACCGATAACTTCTATATGCAAAACTTCCTTATCCTTTACTGCTTTTATATCCGGGCCTAATTTGCCAATTCCTTTCTTACTGCTAAACTTATAACCTTCATTTTCAAGGATTTCCCTAAGACAATTTTCAGTATCTATATTTGTAATTACTGTTGGTGATTGGATGCTGTTCATCTTTTTAAATTCATTTATATTGATAAATAATTAATAAGATTATATCACTGTTTCTTAAAAAGATTACAATAAGTAAAAATTATTATTTTTACATCCATCAAATAAATTGTATTATCTAATCCCGGTTTTTACAGTTCCGGTTTTTACAGTTGAAGCTTGTTATCAAAATAAAATGCAATCAATAAGTAAATTATCAGTAATTCTCATTAAGTGCATGATCTTTTGCAAATTCCATTATTTTAAAAACTGGCTGCCATGCAATTCTTTCTACATTTTGATTTTTCAAATAATTCTTTAAGATTAATAATTATTATTGGTAATACCATTTAGGGTGAAATAAATTTATAGAGTGCAGTAAAAATTGTCAGAGTTGCTTTAATTGTATATTAATTAATAATACTTAATAAAATTTCCTAATAAATCATATATTATTTTATTATTTTTTTTAGAAAATCTTTTTTAATTTAATAAAAGAGCTATAATTGTCTTTAAAAGAGGGGGAAACAATTACATGAAATGGCAAGGGAGAAGAACAAGCACAAATGTAGAGGACCGAAGAGGTTCAAACCCTAATGTGAACATACCTAGAAATGCACTCAGCGGAGGCCTTGGCGGAGGCTGCGGCACTATTATTGTCATTATCGTTATCCTATTTATTTTAAGAGCATGCGGGGTAATAGACCTTTCTCAAATGATGGGAAGCTCCCAGGTAGATACTCCTGCAGTACAGACGACTTACCAGACGGCGCAAGGAGAAGATGAACTTTTTCAGTTTGTATCCGTAGTCTTTGCAGAAACAGAGGATGTCTGGACTGAATTATTTGCTGCCCAAGGCATGCAGTACCAGTATCCCGGACTTGTTGTGTATTCGGGCTATGTCGAATCTGCATGCGGAATGGCTGGTTCGGCAACGGGTCCTTTTTATTGCCCTGCTGATTATAAGGTTTATATTGATCTTAGCTTCTATGAAGAATTGCAGAATAAATTCCAGGCTCCTGGAGATTTTGCAATGGCTTACGTTATTGCGCATGAGGTAGGCCATCATGTACAGACAATCCTTGGGATAATGGAAGATGTACAGCAATTACAGTCGCAGGTAAGCGAGACACAAGCTAACGAGCTTAATGTACGGCTTGAGCTGCAGGCAGATTATTTTGCTGGAGTATGGGCTCATTATGTAGAGCGGGCTGACCTTCTTGAAGAAGGAGATATTGAAGAAGCTCTTAACGCAGCAAGCGCTGTAGGTGACGATAGAATACAAAAGCAATATCAGGGCTATGTTGTACCTGACAGTTTTACGCATGGAACCTCTGAACAAAGACAAAGATGGTTTTATAAAGGTTTTCAATCCGGTAACTTTGCTGAGGGAGATACATTTAATACAAATGATTTGTAAAAAATGAGACAGCACTATAAAAATTTAAAATCATTACCAGCAAGTAATTATATTTTTTACTTTATTTAATCTTGCTGGTTTTTATTTGCCTAAATCCTAAAAAGCATTTTTATAATTTTTTAAAAGTCTTAATAAAAGGAAAAGGAGAAAAAATAATGGCAATAGGAGATATGAAAGATCAGATAAGAAAAACAAATGAAAAAATGAAGCAAGCTAAAATCGGGGCAGAGGTAACGAAAGATACTTTAGCAAAGAAAAAAGCTATGCAGCAGGCAAGGCCGGAATTCAGACCCGCGGGAAGTACATCTAAAAGCGTTGCCCCTGGTGTAGCTAAAAGGCCCGCAATGTCTGGAATGGCAAAGAAAGCCGGTATGAGCGGAATGGCAAGCAAGGTAGGGATGGGTAAATTTTCTCAGGCATCAGAGAAAAAACCTTCCATGTCTTCCGGTCCTAATGCCATGGCATTTTATACAGTTAAAAAAGGTGACACATTAAGCGGAATTGCCAAAGAATTTTATGGCGCAGCAACACAACCATACTGGAAGCTTATCCAGGATGCAAATCAGGATATTATAAAAGATGCTAATCTTATTAAGCCAGGACAAGTTTTCAAGATTCCTGAATTACCAGAAGATATGAAAAAGAAATAATTCATTATTTTTTATTTACAGCAACCGGGAAGGTTAATAAATATTGGCAGGAGAATTTAGGGGAGGCTCTGCAGGCGGAGTAGGCGGAGGCCGCTTCCATTATATAGAGACTGAAGAAAGACCGAAAATATCGAAATCAGTACTTGCCAGGATTGCAAGATATTTCCTGCCATATTGGAAATTAATTATTTTACTTGCAGTTGCGATTATAATAACTGCAGTACTGGGTCTTTTGCCTGCACTTATAACGCGTAATATTATTGATATTGCACTGCCTCAAAAAAATCTCAATCTTTTGGTAATCTTAATTTTTTCTTCATTTGGAGCTGTACTTTTAAGCGGGCTTATTTCTGTTGGGCAGAATTATCTGAATAGCTGGATTTCCAAATATATAATATATGATATCCGAAATTCCATGTTTAACCACTTGCAGCATATGGGTATCAGGTTTTTTTCAAATGTAAAAACCGGGGAAATAACATCTTTGATGAACAATGATATAGGCGGCATTGAAAGTACGTTTTCAAATACTTTTGTTCACATTACCCAGAATGTTTTTACCTTCGCAATAACAGCCATAACTATGTTCTATACAAATTGGAAACTGGCAATTGCAGGTATGCTTATTCTTCCATTATTCATTTTACCTACCCGTAAAGTCGGCAAAGTCAGGTGGAAACTTGCTACACAGACCCAGGATAAACTGGCTGAGCTAAACACAATAATATATGAATCTCTAAGTATAAGCGGGACCATGCTTGTAAAGCTTTTTACAAGAGAGAAAACGCAGTATGAAAAATTTGAAAAAGTAAATAAAGATGCTACTCAATTACAAATAAAAGAATCACTTGCAGGCAGGTGGTTTTTTATGGCCATATCTTCAGTTGTGGCAATAGGACCGATGATAATATATCTTATAGGCGGTCTGATATTGATAAAATATGATGATATTACAATAGGAAGCATAGTGATGTTTGTGGCATTACTTTCCCGGCTTTATGGTCCGGTTACTTCATTTGCAAATATAAGTGTAGATCTCACGCGTTCTATGGCTCTCTTTGAACGTATTTTTAAATATATGGATATAAAACAAGATATAGCTGATAAAACAGGTTCTTTAAAATTAAGTAAAGTCAAGGGGCATATTAAATTTGAAAATGTTAATTTCTCATATAATGAAAAAGCACTTACTATCAGGGATATTAATATTGACATTAAAGCCGGTCAGATGATTGCTTTTGTAGG